>CACZPA010000078.1 GCA_902782895.1 uncultured Eubacteriales bacterium | reverse complement strand
GGATTGACGAGTCCCGCGAACTTGTCCATGAATCCGGCTGCCAGATAGGTCGCGATCTCCGTCATCGGGATCTCTTCGTTAGCGGCGCCGACGATATGATACTTCAGATTCGCTCCGGCTGTTTTCTTCAGATGGGTAACACCGGTGTTGACATTAGCCAGATGACCGGACATGGTCAGCGGAACCTCTGCCTTATTGTTGTCATTCTCGCCTGCCGCGTTGGCAACATAGGCCAGATACGCCATAACATAATCCGCAGCAACATTGACGCAGTAGTCAAAGCCGTTCGGAAGGACATCGCCCTTCGCGTTGGTCGCGGAGATCAGATGGCACATGTCGCACGGAGGATTCTGCGTCGTAACGTGCAATCCGGCGGAATAACGCTGATCAAACCATTCATTGGAATCCTGCAGATTCATCAGGTAATCCAGTTCCTTCATCGCCGCGTAGCCGTTGGACTCATTGTATTCCTTGGCTCCGCGCTTGGAAGCGACGGCCGGTTTGCTGGTTACAACGTCCGGCAGGAAGAACAGACCGTAGATCTTGCTGTCCTTATGACCGGTCTGATTCAGGATCTCGCGGGTAATATAGCAGGTGTCCAGGAAACAGCCGCTGCCCGTTCCGCCGGAGATACCGGCGAAAATATAGACGTTGACGGCGCCGCCCGGGATACCGGTGGAAGCGTCGTTGATCTTCTTGATCAGAGCTGTTTCGAGCTTATCGATCTTGGAAAGCAGCAGATAACGGCCGATCTGACGTACGCCGCCGGCTCCTTCCGGAGACATCATTTCGCTGATCTGGTCGATATCCATCCAGTCCATCAGCGGATTCTGCTTGATCTGTGTCTTTTCCTTCAGAAGAACGGAGATTTCCTTTTCCTTGATGGAGAAGAACTCCTCGTTGACGTCCAGTCTGGTCGCGCCGGAGGACGTCTTGATCTCGGTGTCGTCGGAATCGATCTCCAGGAACTGGATGTTCTGATAACGCTTAACGTCGATCTTACGCAGTGCCGGATCCGGATTCTGCATCGCCTCATACTCGCCGTCCGCGTACAGCTGGTTATAAACCTTTTGCTTCAAAACCGACAGCGCGCGGAAGCCTGTTCCGCCCAGACCGATGATGACAGAGCCCGCGTCTTTGCTCTGCTGTGACTTCATGCTCGACGTAATGATTCCGCCGCCGGCATTCAGAAGTAATGAGTTATACATAAACCGTATTTCTCCTTCCTGATATATAAATCATATAATAAATAGCGTTGGGAAAAGATCGGATCTCCGCGGTCTGCAGGAGATCGTCGGGGACAGTTTTACCTGCCGCGTCCTGCATAGCGGTCGTTACTGCCGCGGTTCTGGCCGGAGGAACGTCCGCTGCCGGTTCCGGTACGGCTTGCCGTCCTGCCGGAACGATCGCGTGCCGCCGTCCGGTCGTTGCCTCTGCTGCGCGATTCGCGAAGAGAAGCGTTGCGGTCCGGGTTAACACGCACTTCAATGCCTCTGGTCATTGCCTGATCACTGTAGATGATATAGGTTCCGGAGCTGACGTCCTTCTTCTTCAGCATATCCCGGTACTCCTTCATGTAGAAGCCCGCGCCGCTGCGGAATTCCAGTCTGTTGCGTCCGGTCGGATAGAAATAGGCTTTCTTCTGATCAAATCCGGCTTCCCCAACCATGAAGCGTCTCAGGATCAGCTTGCCGCGGAAGCTTGCCGGGGAAGTGCCATGGCTTCCGGTCTCGAGATTCCGTACATCCACCGTTCCTCTGAACAGCAGATGCGTCCGTGCGTACGCACCGGCCAGCAGAATCACGATTCCCGCGATGATCAGGATAATCGTCAGTCCGCCGATCGCCGGGATCAGGTTGATAACCTTAAGCCGCAGCGTAACCTCGATGAACGCTCCGTCTTCGTTGGAAGCCTTGAGCAGGACATTACCGCTCTTGCTCTTCATCGTGTTGATCTTCAGATTGTGTCCGTCCAGCTTCGCCGTATCCTGTACAAGCTGTGAAGAAACGATCTCATATTTCAGCTCGTCCTCTCCGGAATAATTGAACCACTTGGACAGATCGTACGTTTTGGAATGATTGCGGAAGATCGTCACCGTCACGGTATCCTTAACGACCGGCTCACCGTCTTCCAGTGTCAGCGTCCGCTCTTCCTTCTCCGGCGGCTCGACGATTGTTGGCGGCTTGCTGCCCATATTCAGAGTGACCGTATTGGTGCTCATGGAGATGCCGGCTGTCTCGAGCTGTGCCGTTGCCGTATAGGTGATTTTCTTGTCAGGATTGCCCTTTACGACATAGCTGAAGGAACCGTCCGCGTTCGCTGTCATAGCCTCCGTGCGTTTGCTGCCGTCCGCCTGATTCACCAGCGTAACAGAGGCCGTATATTCCTCAGCGACCAGCGGATCCGTTACCGGCGCGCCGTCTTCGTAGATCCGCGTCACAAGTGTCGTATCCGCTCCGGGCTCATACTCCGCGCTGCCCGTCTCGGCGGTCAGCCCGTCTGCCGTGCTCAGGTTCGCGTTCGCGTTCAAGGTATACAGAACATTGACCAGGACTTCGCTGCTGGGCTCGCCCTTCAGATGCAGCACCCAGCTGCCCGGCTCTGGCTTCACAAACTTGATGACATTGTATTTGCCGCCGCTCATGGATGTATTGTCCAGAGCTGCCTTATCCTGCTCACCGGTCGGAAGCGTCATGTGAACGTCGTTTATCTCGTCCATATCCGTAATGACGTTGACTTCCTCCGCTCCGTAATGAGGGATCTTGAATTCATAGTCAAAATTGCCCTCCGCGTCAAAGGCCGCTGCGATTCTGTTCTTGCAGGACGACGCGAAGATCAGCTGATAGAAGCTCTCAAACGCATCGCTCAGCTCTTCGGCTTCATCAACGACAATGTACTCACCGGAGGTGCGCTCGGCGATCTCCTGCAGCTCCGCGGGATCCGCGAAATCCGTCGCTGCCAGACAGATCGTATAGACCGGAATACCTGCTTCCTGCGCCGTTTCAATCGCGGTTTCCTTATCTGCCAGCGACTTCTCATAAGCTTCTTTATTGTCGCCCAGATCCGTCCGGCCATCGCTGAACAGGATGACGACCGGCTTCAGACCGTTCTGCTCACTGGCTGCCTTAAGGGCCGTAACCGCTTCCAACAGCGAACCGCCGATATCCGTATCTCCAACCGATCCAGTACTGCGGATCTTGCGGGAAAGCTCCAGCTTGGCCTCGCGGCTGTCAAGCGGCTGCACACCGGTATTCAGAAGATATCCGCTTGCGTTGTCGTTGAACACGATCGTGTCAACATAGTTGCCCCGCTCCGTCAGAAGGGCCAGAAAGAGGTCCAGCGCTTCATAACGCATACCATCCGGGTCTGTTGAACTGGATCCGGCATTGCCAAGAGAGGCACTGCCATCGATGACCAGGCCAACATTAAAATTGGACCACTGCTTTGTTTTGATATTCTGCGCAGTACCTGCCGCTCCCGCGCCTAACACAGGCATCAGCATGACCAGAACCAAAACAAAAATAAACAATGTCCGGACAGGAGACTTATTTATTTTCATCTTTTCCTCCTTATTGTGAAAGCAGGGACAGTTTCGCTCCACATCATTCACCACTTTAATCATTTCCTATTTATTATACATAATCGAACTCTATTTAGCAACATTTTTTGAAGGCTGACTTTAAAATTTTTTGCATTTAACATATGCATCTGTTATAATATCGCCAGAAACAATTCTGCATATAAAATAAGAGGCAATCATTATGGTAAACAAAGCTTCTCGAAGCAGGACATCCGGCGACTGGAGATCCTCTTCTTACAGGGACAGATCCGGCGGTTCGGCCGGAGGCCGCAACCGCGATTACAGCAGACGGGACAGCGGCCGGAACAACACCAGACCCAGCCGCGGGACTCCTGCCGGTACGTCCGAGAAGATGAACTATATACTGCTGGCAGTAACAGCCGGAGCCGGGGTCATAGCCTGGATTATCGGGTCGCTGGTCTACTCCGGCATGGTCGATACGGCTTCCCGTCCCTGGCTGATCGGTCTTGTCTTCCTGATTCTGTATATTATCGTCGTTCTGGCGGTTTTTGTCTACAGCAATATCACGGTGATCTACCGGGAGAACATTCTGACCGGAAACCCGAATAAGGGCCTGACCGCCTTGATTCTACTGGCCGGAGCCGTCATCGTATTCCTGCTTGCGACGCTGTTCCAGTGGCTCTACGGTCTCAGCAGCAAAACAGAACAGGCCGGTCCTACCTCGTATATTTTCGTCATCGATGATTCCGGCTCCATGGCCGAAAATGACCCTCACGGTGAGCGTTATTCAGCGATCCGTGAAGTTCTGAAGGATATGGATTCTGATTTTCCTTACATGGTGTATGGTTTTTCCAATGAAACCTCTGTCCTGCAGCCGATGACGACAGTCAGTCGGGGGCTGCCGAATCTCTCCGGTGAAAGCTCCGGCGGTACGGCGATCCGCGGTGCTCTGACCCGTGTTCTGGATGATTATGAGTCCGGTGTATGGGACGGAGGCGACTGTCCCCGCGTGATCCTTCTGACGGACGGCGCGGCCGGCGATATCGGACTTTTCCGGCCTATCAATCCGGTTCTGAAAAAATATGCAAAGGCTCGGATCAGTATCAGCACCATCGGCCTGGGTCAAGCAGACGAAAACCTGATGCGCAAAATCGCGGAGGCCACGGGCGGTATTTTTATCAACGTTTCGGATGCGGCGTCACTTTCGCCCGCGATGAAATCCGCGGCTATTCAGACCTCCACGCATGATCTCCTCTCTGTCCGCTACACGAATCATCTGAGCTGGCTGTACGGGATTCTGCGTGTGCTCTTCCTGACGATTCTGGGCTGTCTGATCGGACTTGGCGTCTTGATCGCCTATGGCTACATGAACACCGCGATGCTGCTCCTCATCGCGGCCGCCGGCACATCCCTGCTCGGCGCGCTGCTGATGGAGCTTGGTACGGGGCTTGGAGCTTCGGCCGGCCTGATGTGGCTTCTTCTTTGGATCCTGTACTCCGCCACATTAGCCGCGAAGCCTGTCTACGACGCCGGCCGGGCCACCGCCATCCGATAACTTTTCATAACTTTCTGTCAGAACAGGAGACCGACAAATGCGTAAATATGAAGTCACCTATAAAAAGCCGTTATGGGCTATATTGATCAGTATCATCGTTTTCATTCTGATCGGCACGGTAATCCTCAACGTAGCAAGAGAAGAATCATGGATTCTTGTAATCATAGAAGCTCTTGTCAATGCTTTTCCTTTTGGCCCATTATTACAGAAAATCATGGCTAAAGGTATCGAAGTATTTACAGGGGTCACTCCTTTGTTTAATGTCGCCAATCGGAACATCAATTATTTTCATGAATTTATCAAACTTCTGATCAGCGCCGTATTTCTGGATTTCTTCGACGCGGCCTGTAAAATGCTGCTCCATACGGACGCGGACACACGGCCGAAGACCCGTCTCAAGAATTTTGTGTGTAAATGTATCGCGGTTATTCTGTCAACCCTGGCCGCCGGTATTATTCACCGTCTAATAGAATCCAGCCTGGGTTACGGCTGGAGCCTCACGATTGAAATCATCATCTGTATTGCTGTTGTTGTCGCAGGCATCTTTATCTTTTTAAGCAGGTTTTCCGTAAAAGAAAGCCTTCTTTGGGGCCTTGCGAAATATATTCTGGTTAACGCTCTGATCGTCGAGCTGTACGGTTTCTTCCTTCTGGTCATTTTCGGGTCCATTCAGGAAGGCCTTGCTTTCAAATGGATGATGCTTTATGGCGGCACAGCGCTCCTCTTCCTGGGCATCATAGTAGCATTATCCCTCATGCTGGATTCTGTAGAACCTTCACCGAAGGTAAAAGTACGCAGAATCCGATAATCTCACAAAAAGGAGGCAGCAACATGAAAACATTTGATCTCACTCCGTTCATCCGGTGCATGGATGAAAACGAGGTAAACCTGTTCGGCATAGCCATACTGCAGGGTAACGACGTGATCGCCCGCTACCGCTGGACGGAGGACGTGCCGCATCAGCTGTATTCGATGAG
>CACZPA010000077.1 GCA_902782895.1 uncultured Eubacteriales bacterium | reverse complement strand
GCTCCTGTCCGCCAACGTAATCCGCGCCGGCTTCCTGAGCTTCCTTCTCCTTGTCGCCCTTAGCGAAGACCAGGACCTTGACCGTCTTACCTGTACCATTGGGCAGAACGACAGATCCACGGACCTGCTGATCAGCGTGACGTCCGTCAACGCCTAAGCGAACATGTACCTCAATCGTCTCGTCGAACTTGGCCGTTGCATTCTTCAGAACGGTTCCGATCGCTTCGGACGGAGTGTAGGCAGCGCTCTTGTCGAAATTCTTCAGAGCGTCCTTGTACTTCTTACCTCTAAACATGAGATAAACCTCCTTGTGGTTTTATCGGGGAGCTTCCCTCCCACTGGATGGCCCGGCGGACTCTGCGTCCCGCATCCACAGCGGATAGATGCTGGCCGGGGTCTGGCATAAACCGGAATTACCCTTCTACGGTGATTCCCATGCTGCGGGCTGTTCCCGCAACCATCTTCATTGCCGTCTCGACGCTCGCCGCGTTCAGATCTTTCATCTTAAGCTCGGCGATCTCGCGAACCTGCGCGCTCGTGACTTTGGCAACCTTCTCGACGTTCGGACGGCCGGATCCGGACTCGATTTTAGCGGCTTTCTTCAGAAGAACGGCCGCCGGCGGCGTCTTTGTTACGAATGTGAAGCTCTTGTCCTGATATACGGTAATGATGACCGGAATGATCATTCCGGCTTCGTTAGCAGTACGTGCGTTGAATTCCTTTGTAAAAGCGGGAATATTCACGCCGTGCTGACCAAGCGCAGGTCCGACCGGAGGAGCCGGCGTTGCCTTGCCCGCAGCGATCTGCAGCTTGATGTATCCTGTGATTTTCTTTGCCATTAATTGACACCTCCAAAAAATTTACTTCTCGACCTGTGTGAACTTCAGGTCCTCGACGGTGGTATCTCTGCCGGCCATAAACATCGATGCCTGCAGCAGCCTGGCCTCGTTATCCACAGCCGTGATCTTGCACTCCTGATTCTTGAACGGTCCGTCGATGATCGTAACGATATCTCCGACCTCGAATACAGGCTCTGCCTCTTTATGCTCTCCCATCAGCGCGACGACTTCCTCATCGCTGAGAGAGACCGGCTTGGATCCGGGCCCTACAAAACCCGTAACTCCGCGGGTATTGCGTACTACATACCAGGTATTGTCATTCATGATCATGTGAATAATGACATAGCCCGGGAAAACCTTGCGCTGCACGGTCTTGGACTGTCCGTTGCGCTCCTCGACGACATCCTCGACGGGAACCAGGACCTCCATGATCTGGTCGTGCATGTTGCGGTTCTCTACGGTCTTCTCGATATTCGCTTTAACCTTGTTCTCATACCCGGAGTATGTATGGGCTACATACCACTTTGCGCTGGAATTCATCTCATCCGCCATTCTACGTTCCTCACAGACCAAACAGACCCTGAATCAGCTCTCTGAGAGATACGAAGACCCAGTCATAGGCTCCGATGATCAGGGAAAGCACAGCGCAGAAAACGATCACGATCAGAGACTTCTGAGCCAGCTCCTTGGGATCCGGCCAGTTGATTCTTCTGAACTCGCTTCTCAGTTCCTTTAAATCAAAACGGGACATCTCGTTTCTCCTTTCTGCCTTGTTTCAGGTTATCTGGTCTCCTTGTGAAGTGTGTGCTTGCGACAGAAACGGCAATACTTCTTGATTTCCATTCTGTCCGGATGAGCTTTTTTGTCTTTCATCGCATTGTAATTCCGCTGCTTACACTCTGTGCATTCAAATGTTATCCTTGTACGCACAATTTCCACCTCCATTGGCTAATATCAAACCATTGCGAGCACTCTCGCGCCGTGCCGGACGGTTGGCCCTCCGCCGGATTAAAGCGACACAAAAAAAAGTGCTCAAATGATGCCTTATAACTTTATCACATCGGTCCCGCGTTGTCAAGCAGAATTTTCCTTAAAAATCCAAAAAAACAGCCCGTGAACCTCCCGTTATCAGTCCTGAGGCTCCGGGCCGCTTTCCGATTTACGATACGCAGAACAGAGAACAAGCGTCCTGCCCGGCCGCATCTTCAAATGCCGCCTGCAGATCCTGGAAACTGTCCCAGGCCGATTCGCAGTAAGCGTCGAATTCACTCTCATCCACGGACATCGCGATGCCCTTGGCCTGCATCTCGTCGAGATCCATGTAATCCAGGAAATCCTGCTCCGTGATCTCGCCGATCTCGTCGGCGATCTCCGCAAGGTCCTCCGACGGGATATAATATACCGATCCGTCGTCGCCGCTGTCGAGCGGCCGGCCTCCGAGCAGTGCTTCGTGCAGATAAGACCCACAGTCGGCCTCATCCGAATACGTTTCAAAAAAGTAATTGATTATCTCCCAGTCCGTGCCGAGATCCACCGTGCAGATCACATCGTCATCATACTCGATCTCGAAGACCGGGACTCCGTCCTCCACTCTGTCTGCCAATGCCTGCGTTACAAAAAGGCACTTGCCGTTTGTTGCCACTTCTGAAACTCTCCTCTTTCTTTTCTTGAGACTAACGGCATATAAAATAGCATACAGTATGTGTTTTGTCAATCGGTTCTCCGCAGATATTTTCGGGCAGTCTGAATATCCGACTGCTGCTGTGCCCGGAGGGCCTCTACATCAGGGAATTTTATCTCCGGTCTGACAAAATGCAGGAATTCCGTCCGCATCGGCACGCCGTACAGATCCTCCGCCAGATCGAACAGATATGTCTCGCAGCGCGCGTCAAGTGCGCTTGCGACGGTCGGATTGACGCCGATATTGGATACGCCTTCATGCGCCTGCCCGTTCCAATAGGTTTTTGTAACGTAGACGCCTTTTTTCGGAACGATCTTGCCCGGAGCATACGGCAGATTGATGGTCGGTACGAACTTCCGGTGCCCCAGGCCCTGACCGTGCCCGACGGTGCCGGTAAGCAGATACGGTCTGCCGAGAAGCCTGCCCGCTTCTTCGATATTGCCCTCTGTCAGCATTTCGCGGATCAGGCTGGCGCTGACCTTACGTCCGTCCGCCATTACATCCGGAACGAGCTCAACCGTGATCCCCCGCTCCGTGCACAGCTCCGCAAGCTGCCGCGCCGTCCCGCTGTTATCCCTGCCGAAGTGAAAATCCTCTCCGACCACAACGCCGGTACACGGCCATCTGTCAAAAAGCACCTGCCCGGCAAAATCCTCCGGCGCCATGTGCGCAAGGCTTTCTTCAAAACGCATCAGGGCGAAATGGTCTGTTAATCCTGTCTCTTCCAGGATCCATTCGCGCTCCTGCGGTGTATAGATCATCGGAACCGGATTCTGCGGATGCAGTAAAACGCTGGGATGCGGATCAAAACTCAGCACCGCAACATCCGCGCCCTTTGCGTCCGCAAGCTGTCTTGCGGCCCGGATCAGCGCGCGGTGTCCCAGATGAATGCCGTCAAAAAAACCGATCGCGAGCACAACCGGCTTTTCTCCGTACGGGCAATGATCCATCCAGCGGATTCTCTCCAATCTGATTCCCCCTTATACCCCAAACATCTTATAGCAAACGGCCGTATCCGTCCCCGGCTGGACCCTGTAGAGGGCGATAAAAGCACTGTCCGACAGATGCATCGCGATCAGGTCTTCCTGATCGCCGGTCTGCGGTCCAGGCTTTGATTCGGACAGCGGCCCGGGGTTCGCTTCAGCCTGCGGCAAGCCCTTCTCGAACCGAATCCGCCCCATCTGCAGCGGATTGCCGTTGCGCAGTCTGCCGTCATCCTCCGGCAGAACCGTCCCCTGCGGATACTCTGAAAACAGCTCCGAGAGCGGCAGAATATGTTCCTCTATCGTCCCGTCCAGTGCTTTCTCCCGGATTTCACCAAGCGAAAGCGCCTGATCCAGCGAAAAAGACCCGCTGCGGGTGCGTGTAAGCTTCTCCATCGAAGCC
Organism: uncultured Eubacteriales bacterium; assembly: GCA_902782895.1. Taxonomy (GTDB): domain Bacteria; phylum Bacillota; class Clostridia; order Lachnospirales; family Bianqueaceae; genus RUG12817. The sequence goes on along the minus strand of CACZPA010000077.1, from coordinate 1,788 downwards.
AGGAATCCTGCTTCCCGGCCAATATCCGTCACCAGCGTACGGATGTAAGTGCCTTTTGAGCAGACGATCCGAAGACTGGCGCCTTTCGGATCCAGCGCAAGGATCTCCGCTTCATGGATCGTTACCGTGCGAGCGGGCCTTTCCACCGTAACGCCCTGTCTCGCCAGATCATACAGATGCTGTCCGTCGATCCGGATCGCGGAGTACATCGGCGGTGTCTGCCGGATCTCACCGGTCAGCTTCCGCACCGCGTAGCGGAACTTTTCTTCCGAAAAAGCGTATTCACAAGTCTGCGTGATCTGTCCCGTCGTATCCTGCGTATCCGTCTCATAGCCGAAAACCATACGTGTAACATATTCTTTGGTCTGCGCTGTCAGAAGCTCCGCGGCTCTTGTCGCGCGTCCCAGACAGACGGGCAGCACGCCCTCCGCCTGCGGATCCAGCGTCCCGGTATGGCCGATTCTTTTCATATGCAGGATCCCCCGCAGGATCGTTACGACGTCGCTCGAAGTATAGCCTGCTTCCTTGCGGACAATGATGACACCGTCCACTTACGGCTCCTCCCGCAGCTGCTTGTACAGTTCGGTCAGAACCTGCTGTTTGGCCATCAGCATCGGTCCGTCAAGAGTGCATCCTGCGGCGCGGACATGTCCGCCCCCGCCAAAAGCACGGGCTGCTTCCGCCACATCGATATATTGTTTGGACCGCATATTGACGCGGATCTGCCCGTTTGACAGCTCCCTCAGGAAAACCGAAGCTTCGGCCTCCCGCGTCTCTGCCAGCACCGCGACCGCTCCTTCGCAGTCGTCGGACGTGCCGCCGGCCTGCCGCAGATCTGCCTGATCCACCTCTGAAACGATGATGCATCCGCGGTAAAGCTTGGCTTTACGAAGAATTACGCCGAGCACTTTCTGCTCGATCATCGATTTGGTATGGAAAATGCCGTTCATCACGTCCGTGATCGCGACACCGTATCCGGAGAGCTCTCCCGCGATCGTATAGATCTCCGGCGTCATCGAAGAATGCCGGAATCCGCCCGTATCAAAAGCGATCCCGGCAAAAAGCGACGTAGCCTGCTCTCGATGGATCGGATAGCCCGCTGCCTTGAAAAGACGGAACAGCATCTCGCTTGCGGACGTCGCCTGCGGATCGATCCAGTTATGTTCCGCATATTCGCCCATATTGACGTGATGGTCGATGCAGATGGATGCCTTGCAATATTCCGCGCAGATCTGTCCCTGACCGGTCCTCGCGGGCTGTGCGCAATCCAGGAGGATCCAGGCAAAAGGCCTCTGGCACGCGGCTTTGATCGTCGTCGGATCCAGCATTTCCACCGGCTGTGGGATCATATCGTAATGGGAAATATCGCCTTCATAGTAGATCTCTGCCGTTTTGCCAAGGCTCTTCAGAAGCCCGGCCATCGCTGTACAGGAACCGATACTGTCCCCGTCCGGCCGGATATGCCCGCACAGGATAAATCTGTCATTCGCCTCCACAAAAGCCCGGAACACCGGCGCGAATTCGGCGGCTGTCATTCGTCTGCCTCCGCGGAGCCGTTGCTTTCAGAAGCCTTTTCCGGCGCATCTGCTTTATCTTCCGGCGCGTCTGCCTCGCTCTCCGGCGCAGGCGCGTATTTGCGGAAAAGCGTATCCATATGGATGCCATACGCGATGGAATCGTCCATGATAAATGTCAGCTCCGGTGTGTTGCGCAGATTGACGCGGTGCGCCAGCTCCTTACGGATAAAACCGGACGCCGATTTGAGGGCAAGGCGTACCTGCTCTCTTT
>CACZPA010000076.1 GCA_902782895.1 uncultured Eubacteriales bacterium | reverse complement strand
TTCTGTGGTGTTATACGAGCCATATACCGTATCCTCTGCGGAATTCCCTTCATATACGTCATACTCGCGCCAGATCTCCTCAAGCGTCCGCAGTGACTGCGCGATCTCTTTGTTCTTCGCCTCGGAAACCGCCAGAATCAGTGCGTTGATCAGCGAAAGCGGCGCGACAAGACTGTCGACAAAGGAGACCATGTCGCTTTTGGCCATCAGGCAGCAGTCCGCGATCGGAACCAGCGGCGAAAGCTCTCCGTCCGTGATCGCGATGACTTTAGCGCCTCTGGATTTGGCGAACTCCGCGGAACGGACCGTGCGTTTGGAGTAGCGCGGGAAGCTGATGCTGATCATCACGTCCTCTTCATTGATCGTAAGCATCTGCTCAAAGGTCTCGCTGACGCTGTTTGTGCGGATTTCCCGGACATTCTGCGAAATCAGATTCATGTAGAAGGACAGAAAAGAAGACAGCACACTGCAGCTGCGGATTCCGAGGATGTAGATCCTTCTGGCCCCGAGGATCGCCTTGACCGCTTCGCGGAAGGATTCTTCGTTGACATTCTCCAGTGTATTCTTGATATTTTCCATATCCATCTCAAGAACAGAGGAAAGAACCCGGTCCTGATTGACACGTGCCTGCGATACCTCCATCCGCTGGACGGCCGTCAATTTGTTTTTGACAAGATCCTCCAGTGCGCGCTGCATGGCCGGATAACCGTCATACTGCAGCTCTACGGCAAACCGTACAACTGTCGATTCGGATACTCCGACAACCGCGCCAAGTCTGGAAGCCGTCAGATACACGGCTTTGTCATAATGCTCCAGAATATAGTCCGCAAGCTTCTTCTGGCTCTTGCTCATCCTGGGATAACGTGTCTGGATCCGGTATAATACATCTTCCGAACGTTTCATGTGACTATGCTCCATTTCTGTGTCGATGGTATAAGTCTGACTTATAAAATTATACAGCAAATACAGGTTATTTGCAATAGAAGGAAACACGGAACGTGTTCAGGCAGAACGTATTTAACGAGGATTATCCGCGTGTCTTTACAAAAAACACGCGGACAGCCGTTAAGCCGTCCGCGCGTCCATACATTCTGCATTACGCGGGATAAGTCTTATCCTTTGTATCCGCGATCGTCTGATCGATCTTATTCTGCTGCGCGTCGCGGTATTTGAAATAATCCTCGGCAACCTGCGGGAACAGAGCGTAGGACAGAACGTCCTCGTCCTGCTGCTTCCACTGCTTAACCTTCTCTTCGAAAGCGGGCAGCTCGGGCTCGATCAGATCTGCCGGACGGCAGGTGATCTGCTCTTCGTCGCCGATAACCTTCTTCTTGATCTCATCAGAGATCGGGGCCGGCGTTCTGCCGTACTCGCCTCTGACAAGAGCCTTGGACTCCTTGGTGCAGTTCTTGTAGCGCTCACCCAGAACAACGTTGAAAACAGCCTGTGTTCCAACGATCTGACTGGACGGCGTTACCAGCGGAGGATATCCGAAGTCCGCGCGTACACGCGGGATTTCCTTCAGAACTTCATCATACTTGTCTTCAGCATGCAGCTGCTTCAGCTGAGAAATCATGTTGGAAAGCATACCGCCGGGAACCTGATACATCAGAGCGCGGATGTTGACGCCCAGAACCTTGGGGCTCAGCAGTCCGGACTCCAGAGCCTGCTCACGGATCGGTGCGAAATGATCGGCGATCTCAGCCAGCAGATTGTTGTCCAGTCCGGTGTCATACGGTGTACCCTTCAGGGTCTCGACCATGACCTCTGTCGCCGGCTGGCTGGTGCCCAGAGCGAACGGAGAAACAGCGGTATCGATGATATCTACACCGGCCTCGATGGCCTTGAGCAGCGTCATGGAGCCAAGTCCGGTCGTATAATGGGTATGCAGCTCGATCGGAACACTTACGGTGTTCTTCAGAAGCGTAACCAGCTCCTGTGCCTGGTAAGGAAGCATCAGACCTGCCATATCCTTGATGCAGATCGAGTCGGCGCCGACGCTCTCCATCTCCTTGGCAAGCTTGATCCAGTACTCTGTCGTATGGTACGGGGACAGCGTGTAGGAGAAAGCGATCTGCGCGTGTCCGCCCTCTTTCTTGGTGGCCTTAACAGACGTCTCCAGATTGCGCATATCATTCAGCGCGTCAAAAATACGGATGATATCGATACCGTTCGCGATACTCTTCTGTACGAAATATGTTACGACATCGTCAGCATAGTGACGGTACCCCAGAAGGTTCTGTCCGCGCAGTAGCATCTGCAGCTTGGTGTTCTTGAACTCTCTGCGCAGGATACGCAGTCTCTCCCACGGATCCTCATGCAGGAAACGAAGGCAGGTGTCAAATGTCGCACCGCCCCAGCACTCTACGGCATGATATCCGACCTGATCCATCTTGGGAATGATCGGAAGCATCTGATCGATGGACATACGTGTCGCGATCAGACTCTGCGGGCCGTCACGAAGGACGGTATCCACGATCTTAACCGGTTTTTTAACTATATCAGACATATTGGGCTCCTCTCTTACTGTAAGAATTTAAGGAAAACACCGGCCGCAACGGCAGAACCGATAACACCGGCTACATTCGGACCCATCGCGTGCATCAGCAGGAAATTGGTCGGATCATCCTCCGCGCCGACCTTCTGCGCGACACGGGCAGCCATCGGAACAGCGCTGACACCGGCCGCTCCGATCAGCGGATTGACCTTGCCTCCGGTAACCTTGCACATGATCTTGCCGAAGATAACGCCGGCAGCGGTACTGATCGCGAACGCGGTCACGCCAAGCAGCAGAATACCAAGCGTCGACGGATTCAGGAAGGTCTGTGCTTCCGCGGAAGCTCCGACCGCCATGCCCAGCATGATCGTGATGATATACATCAGCGCGTTGGAAGCCGTCTCGGCGAGCTGCCTGGTGACCAGGCACTCCTTCAGCAGATTACCGAACATCAGCATACCGATCAGCGGCGCGGTATCCGGAAGGATCAGGATAACGACGATCGCGACAACGATCGGGAACAGGATCTTTTCCTTCTGGGTAACCGGACGAAGGTTGTCCATGCGGACCTTACGCTCTTCCTTGGTCGTCAGAGCTCTCATGATCGGAGGCTGGATAACCGGTACGAGCGCCATGTAGGAATACGCGGCAACCGCGATCGGCGCAAGGTAAGCAGGCGCCAGACGGGAAGTCGTCAGAATGGCTGTCGGGCCGTCCGCTCCGCCGATGATACCGATGGAAGCGGCAACTCTCAGATCGAATCCGAGACTCGGGAAAATCCATCCCAGCGCGAGCGCGCCCAGGAACGCCACGAAGATACCGATCTGCGCGGCGGCTCCGAGCAGGATGCTCTTGGGATTGGCGATCAGCGGTCCGAAATCGGTCATCGCGCCGACGCCCATAAAGATCAGAGACGGGAACAAGCCTTTCAGGTTATAGAAAGTACGCAGAATACCAGTCTCACCGTTTACATAATTGGAAACTACACTGTACAGTTCCGGAACCCCGGCGTTCTCCGGAAGCTCGGCCAGATGCACACCGTTCATCATGCCTGCCAGAGGCAGATTGGAAAGCAGCATACCGAAAGAAATCGGGACCAGAAGCAGCGGCTCATACTTTTTGCCGATCGCGAGATACAGGCAAAGACAAGCCACAGCGATCATGATCAGATTCTTCCAGCCACCCTCCGCAAAGAACGCGGCGAATCCGGATTCCGTAACGAACCGGACAAGCACATCGCCGAGGTCGGACCAGAAATTTAAAGCGACCAGATTCATAGCCTTATCTCCTCTTCAAGTATTTTCCGATAAGGCCGGAATCAGTTCATTGTCAGCAGAACGTTGCCGGTCTCGACAGAAGCACCCTTAGAGGTATCGACAGAAGCGATGGTTCCGTCCTGAGGAGCTACGATCTCATTCTCCATCTTCATAGCTTCCAGAATCGCTACGACGTCGCCGCGCTTTACACTGGCGCCGACCGCAACCTTGACGTCCAGAATCTTACCAGGCATCGGAGCGGTGATCTTAACAGCGCCCGCGCCGCCGGCAGCGGCCTTAGGAGCAGCCTTGGGAGCCGGAGCGGCCTTGGGAGCGGCAGCCTTGGGGGCCGGAGCCGCAGCAGGTGCAGGTGAAGCCGCAGGAGCCTGGCTCACGCCGACTTCTTCGACTTCTACTTCGTATGTATTTCCGTTAACGGTTACATTGAAAATTCTTGACATAATTGATCCTCCTGTGAATGATCGGCACTTATCTGCCGTTTTTCCTACCGATACGTCTGAACGAACGTACTACAAATCCGCCTTCATGTCCGTTTCCGCCGCCTGCCTCCAGCATGCAGCTGATCGCTGCCGTAATCACGGCGATCAGCTCATCGTCTGAAGCTTCAGCCTCTTCCTGAACAGGCGCTTCCACTACCGGCGCGGCAGACTCCGCCGCGGGAGCAGGCGCCGTTTTCTCTTCGGGCTTCTTATAGAAAACCTTACCGAAGCCGTACAGAATAAAGGAAATCAGAATCAGGACAAGAAATACGATCAGAATTCCGCCAAGTGTAATGCCCAGGCCCTGGATGAAATTCTCAGAACCTGTACTGAGCAGTATAGACTCTACCATGCCGCACCTCTCACAGAAGCGTGCTGCGCTTCTTGGTAGGAACTGCTTTCTGTTTACCTGCCAACATTCCGAAATTCACAAGAAGATGCTTTCTTGTAACGGAAGGCTCAACAATATCATCGACGCTTCCGCGGGAAGCAGCCGCAAACGCGGTCTGCAGAGCCGCGACAGCCTCGGTCTTCTCCGCGAGATCCGCTCCGGC
>CACZPA010000075.1 GCA_902782895.1 uncultured Eubacteriales bacterium | reverse complement strand
TTATATGCCTGCAGCGTTACCGGTCCGAGCAGTCCGGATACGACGAAATCGCGGTCGTTCTCAAAATAGGACTTCAGCCGGTTCGTGTACGCGCGCTCGACTTCGGGGCTTCCCAGCGACTGAACCGCGTCCGCGTTCAGCACGCTTACCGTAATCTCATGTACGCCTCCTGTTAATGTCAGGTCGCATGCATACGGCTCAAACGGCAGCTTGACCGGATCGCCGCCATCGACGCACACTATCGCCGACCAGCAGACACGTCCAAGGTTCAGGCGATATCGACCGTCCTGCGGGACCTCGATCCTGGCCGTATAATCGAGCACGCCAAAATACGTTCCAACGTACTTTCTCCAGTCTTCCAGCTCCGGCAGAGCCTTCACGGTCCCGTCCGGCAGACGCATCTGCCAGCCATTGACCGGCAGAACTGTCCCCTGCGGGACTGCCTTGACTGTGCCGGCAGGCGTCTTCGCGGTCCGGTATACCGCAATCTCCAGCGGACGGAGCCTGAGCTCCCGATCCTCTGTATCCACCCAGCTTTCCGCTTCGAAATCATATTTCTGCAGGTAACTGTCCCCCATCTGCACCGATTCGCCACAATAGGGCTTCATCGATTCATTCAGGAAGAACAGATATCGATGCTCCGCGTCCATCCGTGTTGTCAGTGAAACGCGGCCTTTTCCACAGCGGTCCGCGGCCTCTGGCACATCGGCGGCCTCAGCCGCACCGTCGGTCCGAGCCGCGCCAACATACCTGCCGATATCCTCCGGATAGGTGCAGACCGTCGATCCGGCGAAATCCGCCGGCATCCGGCTGACGAACACGATATTCGCGCCGTTTTGCTGCATTTCGTGCAGTCTCGCGCTGACCGACTCCGGAAGCGTGTCCGTCGGCGGAACGACAATCGTACGGATCTTCTGCCCGGTCGGCATCTGCAGCGCTCCGTCCCCGCACATCGGCAGCGAAGCAACCATATCGTCCCAGATATATTCAAAATCTACCGGCGCGTAGATCAGTCCCTCCGCGATCGAATTGACCCAGTCCCAGGGCTGATGTATGCTGACCTCGCTTGGCCGGCCCGAAGCATAACTCTCGCTGATCTGATCCCGCGGGATATATAGCGCGACCTCCGCGGCCGGAGCCGTCTCATTCAGCATGCGGCTTACCAGCGCGACATGATGGTTGACTTCTTTCGCGAAATACTGTGAAGCCGGATGCGCGAAATCAAGCGGCGTGCCAAATCCCTGCCCCGCTCCCGGAACCGCCCCTGCCGGATCGGCGATCATCAGATAGAACCGGTCGATGCCGCGCAGCGCCTGATACTCCATCGCCCAGCGCATATAATCGGGCGTTTTGCAGTTGCCGGTCGCGGCAAAGCTCTCGCTCGTAGCGTGGTTTTTTCCCGTCATGCGGCGGAAAGAGCCGGCAAAACGCGGATAGTCGGCCGTATGGTCGGGACGGATCTGCGCCCAGATATAGTCGACACCCGGCGCGTCATTGTATCGATTATTCTTGAAAAAGTCGCCGCTCACAGTGTTGGTCGAGCGGATATCGTGATCCAGATCCTGATGGCCGACAAGCTCCACACCGTGCGCATGGCACCAGCGCGCCATCCCGCCGAAGAAAGCTTCCGCCATCCGGCTGGTCGCAACGTCGCGCCAGTCCCGCTTCAGCTCCGCGTCCAAACCGCAGACCAGCAGCGGCAGCCTGGGTACCGGATCATAGCCTTTCTGCTCTATAAAATCCTTCACCAGGTCAAACGTATACGCCAGCGGGAAGGACAGGAACGGCTCATCATAGAAAAAGCCTTTGATCGGCTTGCCGAAATACTGCGGCATGCGGCGCCAGTACTCCTCATGCATCACGGAGAGCATCTTTTCCACAGCCTCATAGCACAGCAGATCCAGCGTGCATTGCGTATCGTCCTCGGGATTCTGCACATAGACGCCGACCGTGCGGAAGCTGTCATATTCCCAGGCGGCCGCGGCGAAACGGCAGCGGCGATGATCCGCCGTATAGGTCAGTTTCCCGTCGACAACCGGTACAAGGGTATATCCGCCCACCGGACCGCCGAAAATGCTCCGGTCCACATGCCAGGCCGCTGCCGCGAGCAGATGCGGCGGCGCGGTCATGGTAACGGTCTCTCCCTCTTCCAGAATAATATCTAACGCGCAGTGCAGCTTTTTGGAGCGCCATTCGGGATGACCGGTCATGGTCCTGCCGGCCGCTGTACCTGTCGGATAGCCCCATTCGTCGAAAATCCACACGTCGATGCCCTGCCTGGCGGCTTCTTCACACGCAAGAGCAACTCCGCGCATGTATCCGTCGACCCATCCGTCGATATCGGTCGTCGGCCCCGTCGATGATTTGCCCTCCACAGAGAATCCCGAATAGCCGCGTTCCTTAACCATCGTGACAAACTGCCGCATCTGCTCCGGTGTATAGTTCTCCGCGAAACCGGTATGCAGAATCGGCGCGTATTTACGTAATGATTCCATCTGTCCGCCCTCCGTATATAGATTAGAATACCTCTGAATTCGTCTCGTCTGAATGCATCATAATAAACTGCCGGCCGCTTGTCAAGCATGGATAAGACCGGCGAAACAAAAACAGGACCCGCAGGTCCTGTCCTGTTGCATATCATTCGGCTGCATATCAGCCTTTACGGACATCATGATTTACTTGCGCAAGGCTTACATCTTCGCGAGCAGAGCGGCTTTTTTCTCCTCAAGTGCTTTCAGATCATCGCCCTCGGTAATGCCCCACTCCTCTTTGAGCAATTCGAGAATGCGGTCGCAGGTGTCCGCTGCTTTCCGGTAATCCCCCATGATCTCATAGATATCCCGGATTCCCAGCAGATCGTCCTGGAAACGCGGCCGGCGGGTTTCTTTCTCAAAAGAGCGCTCATAGAGCCCGATCGCCTTCTGATAATCGGCCTTTTCGGCATAATACTGCGCCGCTTCGAACAGGCAGACGGAATCGTCGGGATGCGCGGCCAGCAGTCCTTCGATAATCTGGTCCGCCGTGGGCTCATCAAAACGCGCCAGAGCGATATGGGCCCGGTAGACCTCGTTCAGGATCGGATTGGAATCCTCCAGTCTGCAGAGGCGCTCCAGAACCTTCTCCGCTTCATCCGCGCGATGATCCGCGAGCAGATTGTCCAGCAGAAACAGATACGGCAGCCTTTCCTCCGGATGCTCCTCGGTCAGATCACGGTAAAACTCGATCGCATGGGTGTGATTGGCGATGTCCCAGTCCCACACGGCATGCCCCGCGGCTTTGCTGAGAATCCACTGGCAGCCCTTCTCTCCGGGAGCAAGCTTTACGGCCTCCTTGGCATAATGAGCCGCTTTCCGGGAGAACATCTCCATCCTGTGCCAGTACAGATAAGCGATCAGCTCTGTCGCGCGTTTACCGTACACTGGATCCTCCAGCTGCTCCTGCGTGAACCCTGCCTTAAGCCGAAGCGCGCGGATCTTCTTTCCCAGTTCCATATCGGATCCTCCTGAATATTTTTTGTTTACGGGTTCATTATATCCGCGTCACGCATCGCTTACAATAACGCAGACGGCAAGCGGTCTCGCCTGTCAGGCGAATCAGAAGGTGTCTGCCGGATGGTCCGGTCTTATCTGGCCCGACGCACATGGGGACGGAAGCTTTTCAGAACGTCTTTTGCCGAATAGGTGCTGTCGTCCTCGAGCCTCGGCATCAGGAACAGCCATACCATAAACCGCAGGCCCGCGGAACACGCGAAGAGGATCTTATAGCGGTCAAAGAAGCCGGTAAAGGTCTCCGCCGCCTTCCAGTGGTCAAGCAGCGCGCCGCCGGCAAGCGAGCCGAGCGTCGTGCCCGCAAGAGCCGTCACACAGGCAAAAACCGCGATATACGAGGCACGCGTCTCATTGGGCGAGTAGTTAAGCTGCATATTGTTCGCGCACAGATTGTTGCCGCACCAGAACATCGCCCCGATCAGATTCATCAGCAGCATCGGAATAAAACTGCCCTTCACAGACATCAGATAGACAAGCGGAATCACCGCCTCCACGAACATAGTGACCCGCATGACGGGCTTGCAGCCAAAACGGTGGATCATCCGTCCCCACAACGGCTCCATGCCGATAGTCGCAAGCGCAGCCGCGATGGTTCCGAAGAGCATCATCTGCATATAGGTCAGTCCGATTTCGTTCAGATTATAGGGATTCATATATACCGCGCCGAAATTGATGGCAAAAGCCCACACGGTCCAGGTGATCAGGAAGCGGCGGAAGCGCTTATTCCCAAAAACCTCCTTAAACACCCCGAAGAAGGACATTTTCTGCGGCGGGGCATTGTATACTTCCTTGCAGAAACCAAAGCACGCGAGATCCATGGTGGCACAGGTGCCGCCGATCAGGAAGATGATAATGTACCTTGACGATTCCGGCAGATTATCCAGCAGAAAAGCCGAAATCAGGCCAAAAATCACGCTGCTGGCCTGCATGATCGCGTCGCGGACAGAGAGCCAGCGGGAACGGATGCCGATGGGGGAAAGGTCGGAGAACCACGGGAACCAGCAGACGTTGACCATGGAGTTGCCGACGGAGATAATTCCGATCAGGAAAACCAGCGTCCACAGCCGCAGATTGATCACGCCTCCGGCATTCGGGATAATCAGCGGAACGAAGCCGAATATCAGCCACAGCAGCCTTGATCCCAGGCCATACGTCAGAATGTACTCTTTGCGCTTATGTGTACGGTTCACCAGCATGGAAAACGGGATCTGCAGAAGCGCGGCTACCTGCGTGATCGCGGTGATAATGCCGAAAAACATATCGTTCGCGCCAAGCGACGTCGCGAGTCCTACCATCGCGGTGGATCCGCTGCTGCAGATAATGCCGGACAGCGTCCCGAAAAGGTTGCCCATCAGGATCGCGTTCAAGCTCTTGCGGATGGTCTGAGGCAGATTCGCTTCCGTGTAAAGATCGCCGAGCGGATGAGGTATGCTGAGTCTTCTGTGCATAAATGTGACCTCTTTCTCTGTCTGGATATATCTGAGAAAAAAGGATACTGCGGGTATTACTGCGGCCGCGTCATCCTGTTACGCGTATTATACAGACGGCCCCTGTTTTTTTCAATACATAAAATGTATAAATAGTAAAGAATGTTGTCAACAGGAGGATTGAAATGATAAAAAAGATCAATGACTTTCTCGCGGGATGGACCATGACGATCGTCGGCGGAGTATTCCTGCTCGCGGCATTGCTCTACGACCGGAAATACAAGGGCTGATATCAGGACAACCGAATATCTGTCCCCATGAAAAAACCTCGTGAGAACAACGAGATTAACCGTTATGCACTCACGAGGTTTTCTGTTGGATTTATGTCCCTGTTTTTACCGCGTCCGGGAAGCAGAATGCTGCCGGACGCACATCGGGAAGCGACGGTCTTAGCCCTTTCCGGAGCCAAGAAGCGCGCCCTTTGCGAAGTACTTCTGCAGGAACGGATATACGATAATGATCGGCAGCGTGCTGACGACGATAACCGCGTATTTAACGGAATCCTGCGGCACCTTCGCGTATTCGGACAGTGTATCCTTATCGGACCAGCCGCCGACGGAAAGTACGATGATCTGGCGCAGCCACACCTGAATGGGCCACTTTTTATCGTCATTCAAATACAGCATCGCGGTGAAATACGAATTCCAGTGGCTGACCGCATAGAACAGAATAATCGTAGCAAAGGATGCCTTGGAGATCGGAAGCACGATCCGCAGGAAAACCTGCAGATAATTGCAGCCGTCGATCTCGGCGGATTCTTCGATACTGTCCGGAAGCCCCTGGAAGAAGTTCTTCATGATGATCATATTATAGGCGCTGATGGCGGTCGGAAGCCATACGGCCCACCAGGTATCCAGCAGTCCCAGAGAATTGACCGTCAGGAAATTGGGAATCATTCCCGGATTGAACAGCATGAAGAAGATGACCATGCCCATCAGAGCTCCGCGGCCGGGCAGGAATTTCTTGGAAAGCGCGTACGCTGTGAACGACGTGAAGAAAATATTGATCGCGGTTCCGCAGACGGTGATGATGATGGAGTTGACCGTGCTTCGGGACAATGCCTTGGTCGCGAAGACGAACTTGTACGCGTCCCAGGAGAACGCGGTAAAGCCGCCGACCATACCGGTAACGGAGAGTGAACCCAGGATAACGAAGACCAGCGGGAAGATCATGACCAGGCCGATAAAGCCAAGCAGGATATAGTTGAATATATCGAAGATCCTTGAACCCGCCGAACGGTTTTTGACCATTGCCATCAGTAAACACCCTCCTCTCCTACCAGATTGGCGATCTTATTGGTAGAGATCACCAGGATCAGGCTGATGATGGATTTAAAGATGCCAAGCGCTGTTGAGAAGCTGTAATGCGCTTTACGGATACCCTCTTCATAGATATAGGTATCAAAGACCTGCGACAGCGTTCGGTTCTTGGAGTTGCTCATCAGGTAGATCTGCTCAAAGCCGGTATCCATGAAGCTTCCCATGCGAAGGATGAACAGCGTAATGATCGTGCCCCGGATCGCGGGAAAAGTGATATGCCACAGCTGTTTCCAGCGGTTGGCACCGTCTACGACCGCGGCCTCATAGAGCTGCTCGTCTACGCCGGAAAGCGCTGCCAGATAGATGATCGTGCCCCATCCGGCTTCCTTCCAGATGGCTTCGATGACGATCAGCGGACGGAACCATTGCGGATCCATCAAAGGCGCGATATTGGGCCGTCCTGCCTGTGTGAGGAACTTATTGACGAGTCCGGTGGATCCGAGGAAAACATAGACCAGACCAACCAGAACCGACCAGGACAGGAAGTGCGGCAGATAGACCATGGACTGTACGGCTTTTTTATATCCAAGGCGCTTGACCTCGTTTAACAGAAGCGCCAGAATGATCGGAACGGGAAAGTAGAAAATCAGGTTATAGACAGCCAAAATCAAGGTGTTGGAAAAGAGCTGCCAGAAACTGAAGGTAGCTGTGCCTTTGAAGATTTTGGCAAAGTTGGCAAGTCCTACCCATTTGCTGCCGGTTATACCCGTCGTCGGCCAGTAATCCTGGAAGGCAATCACAAGATACGCGGCAGGATAGACCTTAAAGATCAGATAATAGGCAAGCATGGGGATGAGCATAATATAAAGCCATCTGTAGCGAACCAGGGCTCTGCTCAAAGGCATTTTTTTATGTTTTGTTTGGGCCACGCTTTTACACCCCCGACTCAGAATAAGGTAAGAGGGGCAGTGCTAATCTGCCTGCCCCTCCGATAATGCAGTGGTAAATCAGCCGACGATATTCGCAGTCAGCTCATCCAGGATACCCTGGCCGCCAAGCTGCAGCCACTCGTCTACTTTTACCTTGAAGTCGTCGATGGACATAGAACCTTCAATAACCAGCGGACGTGCATCATAGATGATGGAAGCCAGCTCGGAAAGCAGATTCGTGTTCTCTACAGACAGCTTTCCGATAGAGATATCGGGGACTGCGTACTGCGCGCACTCCTCATAATGAGACTGGATCTGGTCCCATGCGGAGATGGGCTGACCCCAATCGTCCGCCATGAAACGACGCGGAATCATGTTCTCGAAGATCTTACCGCCGTCGTTGACACGCCTGGTGGCCTGTTCTTCAGAGATGGTGATGGTTCCGTCGGCATTCTCGGTATAGTGCAGATCCTTCAGGCCGATGTCCAGAGCCTTGGCGGTCTCTTTGTTGCTGTGGATGCCAACGATGATATCGAGGATATGACGCATATTCTCTTCCGTTCCGACTGCGCTGACCGGGAATACATAACCGCCCTGCAGGCCGGTAATGTTGGAGTTAACAACCTTCTCTCCCTTAGGAGTCAGGGACAGCAGCTTGTAGCCGATCTTGGCCTCGGGATGAACCGCGACCAGCGTATCGAACTTACCGCCGGGAACGCAGGAGTTGGTAGCGGTGGTGAACATGTAGCCGGCAGTGATGGATCCGGGATCCTGAACCGTGATGGGCTCCCACTTACGGCCGGAGGACAGCTCCATGAAGTTGCTGTTCAGATAGCCGTTCTTATACATGTTCTGGAACCATTCCAGCGTATCGTAATATTCTTCGGTCATGAAGTACGCGACAACCTTGCCGTCGCGGACGCCGAAACGGTTCGGCGCGCCGTGAGCAACAGCCACGGTGTCGAAACCGTAGGAAACTTCCTTATCCTGGTCATCAACATAGTTGAAACCGGTGGTGTTGGCAACACCGTCGCCATCAGGATCGTTCTCTGTGAACGCTTTTGCCAGGTCATAGTAATCCTGAACGGTCATGATGTCGGGAAGGGTGATTCCAAGATTCTCTACCCAGTCTTCACGATAGATCATCGCGATACGGGCATCCGGAACATAGCCGGGCAGGCAGTAACGACGGCCGTCGGTCAGGGAGAATTCCTTCTGAACCTTGCTCATCAGACGATCATAGATCAGCTGATACTGGGGCTCTTCCATCAGATCTGTGATATCCCACAGAGCGCCGCCGGTAGCATAACGGTAATATGCCTCACTGGTAACGTCGGCACCGGACATGATCATGCACGGATTGGAGCCGGCCATCATGGTAAGGAACTTTTCAGAACCTTCACCATTGGGGCACCATGTGAAGACCATTTTGAAGTTGAACTGCTCTTCAACGAAGTCCAGAATCGGGTTGTTCTCGTAGTTCGGGGGTTCTGTCTCGTAGAACAGCTGCAGTGTGGTGATCTCAAAAGGAGCTTCGTCAACCGGGGCAACAGAGGTCTCAGACGGCGTAGAAGTAGCCTGAGAAGTCTGGCTCTGCGAATTAGCCGGTGTAGAAGCCTGGCTCTGAGAATTGTTTCCCTGAGAGTTGTTTCCGCCGCCGGAACATCCGGCAAGCACGCCGATAGCTAAAACAGCTGCCAGGAAGATAGCAAGTGCCTTCTTCATTGTTTATACCTCCTGTATTTTTATTGCGGACTTCCGCAATAGTTGTATAAATAATAACACAAGCAGGTATAGATGTCAATGTATTTCTGATTTGCATGGGTTTAATTTTAAATTGTCTTTTTAAATATGACATGTTGGTTAGACAAGGCTCACCGTTTATGCAAGAAACTGCGATTAGGTGTTAAGCGGTTGGCCAGGCCTCTGTTTACGGAATAAAAAACCGCAAGAGCGGCAATATCGCTGCTGCTCTTGCGGGACAGTTCTTCGTATCTTATTCCACCCAGACGCTGCCGGCAGCAGGCGTCTCGTCGTCGATGGCATAGCGGAAATAGTCAAAATCCGCGTTCCCACCTTCCTCTAGTTCGTTGTAGGAGAAAACTCCCGGACGTCCTCCTCGCCATGCGAAGAAAGCAAACCGGAGCCAGTCTTCCGCTGCGGTATATTTTTCCCCGTCCAGGCTGTAATACAGACAGGCTTTTTCTCCGCGGATCTTCATGCGGAAATATACCATGCCGCAGTCTGCCGGAACTTCGCAGATGTCTTTCTGGTAGAAATCATCGTCATACGCTACAGACTGTACGTCATTTGACAGCCGGTACAGGGAATTCTGCCAGCGGATGACTTTCTTTCCGTTCTTCTGATATACGCCGAGCAGGTAGGACGGCGCCGCCAGCAGGCACATGCCCGCGTACTGGCCGTCGATCATGCCGCTTGTGTCAAGCACTGTGTCGATCGTGCCGGTTTCCCCCATCAGCCTTTGCGTCAGCGTATTGCAGGCACGATAGAATCCGCCGTTTCCGACCGGCCTGCAGGCCTTAAGCCGCAGATATCCCGGCCTCTCCGTGAGAGACCAGCGGTCCGGCCGGTCCTTATGATTCCAGGACCACTGCAGCCCAAGCTCCGGCTTGTCGAATTCATCGGTCGCAGCCGGCAGATGCGGCGTGACAGGGCTCTTGCAGGCAGGCTTTTTGTGCCGCCAGATCATTTCGCCGACACCGTCGCCGTCCAGATCCTCTCCGATCATCGGCCAACCGTTCTCCCAGTATACCGGCAGAAGCATCAGCTGCCGGCCGTTGGAGCTGAGCGGCGCGCGGCTCATACCGTGGCAGAGGAACCACCAATTGCCATCTACATCCTCCACCAGGCCGCCCTGGTTCGGGCCCTGATCCGGCCGCCCATGGGAATGGATCAGTTTGCAGATCTGATACGGTCCGTAGATCGACCTGGATCTGGCCGCGTACTGACTGCGGATACGTCCTTCATCCCCGGGCGACTCCGAGTAGAATAGATAATACCAGCCGTTGATCTTGTAGATTTTCATTGCCTCGGATACCCAGCCTGTGTGAACGATCACGCCGTTGTCTAAGAGCGTCACACCGTCCTCCGACATCTCAAAGATATAATTATGATAGTCTATCCACTGGGCGTCCGCTGTCTTATACGGCTCGGACGCGGCGAAATAAGCCTTCCCGTCGTCATCCCAGAACGGGCAGCAGTCGATCAGCTTGCGTCCGGTCCATGGTTTTGTCATTTTCATCCGCTCGACCGTCCAGGGGCCGTGGATATCGTTTGCCTTGCAGACGACAAGTCCGATCAGGGGGCCGCCGACATGGATGTAAAACGTCCCGTTGTGATACCGGATCGACGGCGCCCAGATGCCTGCAGAATAACCGTCCATTGCCTGTGGTGAAAAATGCGGCGACAGGACGCTCATATCCTCAATCGCATTCGACGTAAAACTCCAGTTCACCAGATCCTTGGACTCCAGGATCGTCAGTCCCGGATTCAGATGAAACGTCGAAGTGACCATGTAGTACGTATCATCCACGCGGATCACGTCCGGGTCGGAATAGTCCGCGACCAGCACATAATTCTTATACGTACCGTCCCCTTGATCGCCGCCGGACAAAGAGCCCACGTTCTCGAAGGTATAATGAAGGCCTGTCTCCTGGATATGCTTATCCGCGGCCGACAGATGTTCCTGAAATACTGAAGCCATGTGTATGCCCCTTTCGCTTTTTCTTTTTATGGAAACACCGGGATCAGAAAGCCCGACCCCGGTGTCATTATAACAGATTTTATTCTTTCAGGGAACCGATCATCAGACCGCCGACGAAATATTTCTGCAGGAAAGGATAGATGCACAGGATCGGAACCGTGGAGACAATAACCATGGCCGCCTTGATGCTTTCCACGACCTGCTCATATTCCGCGGTCTGCTCATCAACGTCCAGATTGGAGCCCATGATCAGCATGTTGCGCAGAATCAGCTGCAATGTGAATTTGCTCTTTGTTTTGATGAAGATCAGCGCGTTGAAATACGTATTCCAGTGTCCGACGCCGTAATACAGCAGCATGACGGCCATCGCCGGCAGTGACAGCGGGATAAAGATGCGGAACAGGATCGTAAAGTGTCCCCCGCCGTCGATCAGAACCGATTCGACAAGGCTTTCCGGAATGCTCTGGAAATACGACCGCAGCAGGATCATATTGTAGGTGCTGATCGCGGTCGGGAATATCAGCGCGAACAGCGAATCATAGAGTCCCAGATCCTTAACCGTCAGGAAGAACGGGATCATACCGCCGCTGAAATACATCGTGATCAGGATCAGGATCGTGATCGGCTTATGCCACATGCAGTCCTTACGGGTCAGGAAGTAGGCGCCGAGGCTGGTGAGCGTCAGATTGACCACAAGGCCGACAACGATTACAAAGAGCGTGTTCTTATAACCTGTCCAGATCTCTTTATCCGACAGAACCCATTCATAAGCGTAGGTGCGGAAACCGGCCGGCGCGAACATCAGGCCTCTGTGGCGGAACAGTTTCAACGGCTCACTGAACGATACGAAGATCTCGTACAGCATCGGATACAGCATGATCAGCGATAAAAAGACCATGATCACGGTGATAAAGACGTTCAGGGTGATTTCACCAGGTGTTTTTCTCTCAACCATTTTATCGCTCCTCTCAGAACAGACTCGTCTCGGAGAACTTGCGGCTGATAAAGTTAGCGATATATACCAGCGCGAAGTTCATGATCGAGTTGAACAGGTTGACCGCCGTAGAGAAGCTGAAGTTGAACTCCAGCAGACCTTTCCGGTAAACGTATGTGGAGATGACGTCCGCCGTCTCATAGATGGACTCGTTATACAGCAGAATGATCTTCTCATATCCGACGTTCATCAGGCTTCCGATTCGCATGATCAGCATGATGATGATCGTAGGACGGATGCCCGGCAGCGTAATATGCCAGATCCGCTGGAAACGTCCGGCGCCGTCAAGCGCTGCCGCTTCGTACAGACCCGTATCGACTCCGGCGATCGCGGCCAGATAGATGATACTGGCCCAGCCCACGCCCTGCCAGATATTGGTAAGCGTAAAGATCATCCGGAAATTCCCCGGGATCTGCAGGAGCGACTTGGGCTCCAGGCCGAACCATCCGCCGATGATGTTGAACAGGCCGTCCGTCAGACAGAACTGGCGGACCATTCCGCAGATAACAACGGCGGAAATGAAATGCGGGAAATATGTAATCGTCTGTACGACCTTCTTGAAGCTGGCGCTTTTGACCTCATTGAGCAGCAGCGCCAGGATGATCGGAGCCGGGAATCCGATTACCAGATCGTAGAGACTGATCATTAGCGTATTGACAAGGACACGTTTGCAGAAAATAGACGTAAAGAAATCGATAAAATGATAAAAACCGTGGTTGTCCGCCCACGGACTTCTCCAGATGCCGAGCGCCGGTTTATAATCCTTGAACGCGATGATAATGCCGACCATCGGCTTGTATGCGAAAAGAATATAGAACGCGAGTACCGGAAGCACCATCAGATACAATGGCCAGTTCTTTCTGAAATCCATCGCCAGTCTGCCGGACAGCTTCAATTTGTTTTCCGCCATGGGGACCTCCTGAAAAGAAATCTGTATCAGTCTCGAAGGCCCCGATACGTAACGCATCGGAACCTCCTGCCCTGACAAAAGGAGCATCGGGGCTTTGACACCCCGATACTCTGATCATGAAAGTTTAACTTAACGGTTCATGAAACGCTCATAGGCAGCCTGCTGGATCTCCAGAAGCTCGCTTGCGCCGAGTTTCTCGATCTCAGCAACGAACTGATCCCACTGATCGATCGGGTTCGTGCCCAGAATGAACTTGGTGATGTTCTCACGGCAGTAAGTATCCAGAGTGGAGTACTTAGCGCTGTAGACTTTGTTCTCGTCAACAGACAGGGTTACCGGCGGGAACCAGTAATTCTCCATATCCGCTGTCCAGGTCTTCATCATATCCTTGATGTTGTCAGGGACGAAGTAGTTCAGGTCGCGGCTCGGATAGGTGTAGTTCGCGGGATGAGCGAAGTAGTTTCTGACGGTGCTCGGAGCATCTCCGGACTCGTTAGCCAGAACCAGATCCGTGAATTTGCTGAAGTTGCCGTTAGCGTCTGCCTCATAGGAAACGCCCTCGGTACCGTAAGCGCAGAGATTGATACCATCCTGGCTGTACATGAAGTCCATGAAACGGCAGGCAGGCTCGATCTGCTTGGTGGTAGCGGAAAGCGCCATCTCATATCCGCCGTCGAATACTGCCCAGTAATGGGTCAGATGCGGGGTATCTCCGGAATTCTTGACCAGAGACGGAAGAGCGGCGACCTTGGCTTCCGGATTGGACTCGGCCAAAGCCTTGATGCAGTTGTCAACATTGGAGTACTGCTGAATGGATACAGCGGCTTCTTCGTTGGAGAACTTGGACTGAACCGTGCTCTTGTCGATGGAAGCGATATCGGTATCCAGCAGGCCTTCCTTATACCACTTGGCCAGCTCGGTGATGAATTCCTTATATCCCTCTTCCAGAGGTCCGTACTTAACTTCGTTATCCCAGATATAATAAGGATACAGAGTGTTGTAAGGGCTGCTGATGGAAGCGGCAGCGGTCTGCAGCCACAGCCAGCGAAGCTCGAATGTGATCGGAGTCTTGACGTTCAGCTCGGTCTTGAACTTGGTCAGAGCCTCGTACATGTCATCCATGGTCTCGGGCAGGTCCAGATTAACCTTTTCCAGCCAGTCCTGACGGATAACAAGTCCTTCACCGACCTGTGTTCCTTTTTCACGCAGCCAAGGCATGGAATATACCTGGCCGTCGTCGGTACGGATCATGCGGTCGATGTCCGGGTTCTCTTCCAGATACTTGAAGAGGTTGGGCATGTATTCCTTATAGTCTTCCAGAATGCGGATGTAGCCATCGCTGAGTGCGGCGGTAGGTCCACCGGGGAATCCTACCCAGTTGCAGACGATGATGTCCGGCCATTCTCCGGAAGAAAGCATCAGCAGGAATTCCTGAGAGGGCTCTGCTGCGTAGGAGGTGGAGCCGATGAAGTCCAGGTTAACGCCTGTTCTCTCTTCGAGCTCTACCCAGAAGTAATGCTCTTTTGCATAATCCGGAATATCATCCAGATCGTAGTCGTCCATGTTCAGGGTCAGCGTTACGTTTCCATCCATAGGATATACGGAATCAGTCGTAGCGGACTGTCCTGATTTCCCGGAATCTGTCTGAGCGGATCCGTTGCCGCTGCCGCTGCAGCCGGTCAGAACGGAAAGCGCCAGGACAAGAGCCAGGACAAGACAAACCATCTTTTTCATGTTGTTTTGCCTCCTTGTATAAGTTGTCGTCCAGGTGCATGAAAACCTGTCTCTGAGCGTACGATAGCAAAAAGAATCTGCGGGTTCAACCCACAGATTCTCTTATGTGCATCATTTTCGGCAAAACCGGTCCGGGGCGGCTTCACCATTTTCGACACAGACTGTGCATTTTTAACATTTACGCCAGTTCATTGGCCTGCAGGACGGTATTGCGGAACTGTCCCGGCGTAATGCCCTCGGTCTTTTTAAAGACGCGGGTAAAAGTATTCAGGTTGGTGAAGCCGACCTTCTGCAGAACTTCGCTCGTCGTCATGCTGCCCTTGCTCTCGACAAAGATCCGTTTCGCTTCCTGTATCCGCCTGTAATTGATATACGTGAGCGGTCCGTGCCCCGTGGAATCCCGGAAGGCCTTATTGACACCGGACGGCGCTCGGTTAAAGACTCTGCACAGGCTTTCCACATTGAGCAGCGCGTCCGTATAATGCTGATCGATATACTCCTGCATCTGCGCGACCAGCTGCTCGTCGCGGCTGAGCGTCTTCTGCCGGATGTTTTCCTCGATAACCCCATCGAGCAGCTCCCGGATCTCGGCATCGCTCTGCGCAAGCCGCTGGATCCGGTTGAAGGTCAGGATCTCATCCCTTGTATAGGACGCCTTGAAGCCTTTGAAGCCATGAATCAGCTGATTGTAGACAGAAGCGCCGAGGAATCTGGAATTCTCAAGCGCGATCGATCCGTCCGTCATGTTTTCCTCCCACAGACGATCGATCACGGCATGGATCCTCTCCCCGTCCTTAGCCTGCGCGGCGGCAGTCAGCTCCGCGGCCGCTTCCCGGGACATAACGATCTCCGTAGACGTATCGCCGTTCAGCTGCGCGATCCGCTGAATTCCTTTACTGTGATGGTCCACCGAATTCAGAATCGTCAAGGCTTCCTCAAACGCGTCGGCAAGTCCTCTGCCGCCCGGATAGACAGAACTCCAGCACAGCATTCCATCCGGATATTTCTCCAGAAATCTTGCCTCTGTCAGTTTAACGCTTACGTCGTCACAGGTCTCCGCGTCGACGACAAAGACTTTGCGGCCGTTGAGCTCCGCTCCGTAGCCGAAAAGAACATTGTCCTCCGACGTCCCTACGGAAAGGCATTCCGACAGCTCCGCAAGCTCCGATGCCGTCCTGCACTCCGCGATCAGAACACAGTACTCGGCGTTTTCCTCAAAGCCAAGCCGCGTCATCTCTTCCGTAACCGATACTCCCTGCGGATACTGGCCCAGTAAAAAGCAGATCAGATAGGCCTGATTCATCGTCTGATCATATTTCTGCTTATTCACCTGTATCTGCTGTACCAGACTGCTGAATGACGTGTCCAGATAGGTAATTTCACCGGTCAGGCCGCGTTCGGTCTGCATCAACGGCTCGACTTTGTTCAGCAGCTTCTGCAGCGGATCGTAGTTTCTCTTTACCAGGAAAGGAATCACGCAGATTCCGAACAGCAGCATCAGAACGATTCCGCCGATCGTCAGGATCACCATGTAGCCGCTCTGCTGCCGGATTACCTCGTCCTTAATGTACGCGTCATAACTCCAGTCGTAGACGGAATTCCGGATCGTTGTCGGCGTCCTAACCGTCGATCCGCCCGCCAATCCTCCCTGTGAAAACAGCGTCCCGCCCCTGCGGTCCTTTACCTCCAGCAGCATGCTGGTGTTGTCCTCGGCGACCTTCCAGAATCCACGGTAATCCAGCTGCAGACAGACCGTCGCCTTAGGCGCGTCTCCGAAAAGCGGCATGCTGATCAGAAGCATCATAACAGGACGGCCGGAAGCCCGCTTCCAGACCGCGTATTCTTTGGGATGCGGCGTCTGGATCTCCATGATCCATTCCTGCTGATTCATCTCCAGTGAGGAGAGATTGTTTTCATAATAATAGCTGAGCCGGGATTTTGTAGTGTCCGAAATGATCTCGTTCTTGTCAAACAGATAGATGTAAATATGCTCGATCAGCGCGTTTCCGGCCACCTGGTCGGCCAGATACTCCCGGATCTGACTGAGTGTATACTCCCTGTTGCCCGTATCCAGATCCGTATACAGAACCGAAGCAAGCTTATCGTCGGAAATGACATCGGTAGAAACCTTCTCCACCGTCTGCTGCTGGAACTGCAGCGCCGTCGCGGTCGCGTTCAGCCGCTGCTCATTGACCTGAAGCGCTTGCTGCCGGATCGAACGCAGCAATACGATCGAAAGAATCAGATATGTCAGCAGCGGAATCGCGAAAATCAGAATATAAGAAGAAAGCCATTTTCCTCTGACTTCGGAGTTTCTGTACTGATAGATACGTTCCTTTATCTGGCTTCCTAAATGCTTCATTTGCTGTAGTCCGTACGGTGCATTGGAACCGTAGATTCCGTCGCGGCCGACCTGAGCCCTTCTGTAATGTTGTTTTTACTATAACATAGACGGGCCGTTTTTGTCAAAGCGCACTATGCTCCGGTCTTTTCAGTCAGGTCTTGTCCAGCCTCAGCTGACGAGCTGAATTCCCTCCGGGACGTCGATCTGCGCAGGAACGCCTTCTTTCAGGAACAGTTTGATCGCGCCAAAAGGCGTCGGAATCCGGATATCCGCAAACCGCAGGCCATAGAGCCGCGGATTCAGGCGGATCTTGCGGAATCCCGGTTCTATCATCTCAAGGCCAGAGAGCCGCGCAGGCAGCTGATAGGTGGGTGTGCCACCCCAGACATGGCTGTAATCAAAACCATAGCCGGAAATATCATACCATCCCTCCTGCAGGCCTTTGGGGAAGGCCGTCATCTCCTGCCATCTCCGAATCTGCGCCATTCCGTATTTCTCGAAAAGACCGGTTTTCCAGATGGCATCCAGCACGAAATGCATAAAATACGGCTGTGGATTGATCAAGGACATACCGTTCAGGATCCGCTCCATAATCGGCCTCTGCCGTCTCTCCGGAGCGAGGTCAAAAAGCACGGCGAGCGTATTTGTATGCCAGCTGAAATAACGTTTGCCGACATTCGCGGGGAGCCATCCGCCTTTTGGTTCGTTAGGCTCATTCAGGCCATCGCAATACAGACCTCTCCCGGTGTCATAGAAGCATTCGTTAAAGGCCTGCTTCAGCCGGTCTGCACGGGCCGCGCAGCGCTCCGCCCACTGCCGGTCACCCAGAACCGTAAAGATCTGTCCCGCCGTCTGCAGTCCGCCGTAATAAAAAGCGTTCAAGGCTGCCTGGCCAAGCGCCGCGGGCGGATGATGCAGGCTCAGGCCGTCCACCTCCAGCCAGTCCAGGAACATATAGCTGTCGGGATTTGTCACGATGCCCCGCGCGTCCGTATACCCGTCAAACCGCTCAAGCAATGCCGCCAGACCGTCCCGGGCCTCTGCAAAAATCCGCTCGTCCGCCGTAAACTGATAGTAATCCCAAAGCATCCGGATCCAGATCATGCTGTAGGTCGTGTGGAACATGTATCCGTGCGACATCTTCAGATAGTCCGCCGTTCTGACAAGATCAAGCCTTGTCAGCGCCGTGTCCCCGTCCGCGAAATAATTCATCAGGCTCGCGATATAATAGTCGCCGGTACACCCAAGGTTTTCCTGATGTTTAGGGCTGTCGAGCTCAATCGTCTGCCGGCAGATCCGCAGGGCCCATTTGCCCATCTCATAGATCCTGTTCAGGGCCTCGTCGGAGCATCGGAAATCCCCGTCCCCGACAACCGGATAATGCTGAAAAAGCAGGGCATAGTCCTCCAGGATCAGCTCTTTGTCCGACAGATTCCGGATCTTCAGCTGAACTGTCCCCACGCTTCGCAGCTGCAGCCCGCGGAACAACGCGTCTCCGTCTCCGGCAATCGTCTCCGCAAGCTGTGATTTTTGCTCGTCCTTCTCGTAGTCATGGATCTCGATCTCATACAGCCCCGCGCATCGGATCTGCAGAGAATGATAGCAGGAATAAACCCTGTCAAAATCATACAGGATCTCCTGTATCTGTCCCGGCTGCACCGTGATAGGCGCAAAATCCCCCGGGCGAATGGTTTCTTCCAC
>CACZPA010000074.1 GCA_902782895.1 uncultured Eubacteriales bacterium | reverse complement strand
CGCAGGGAAGTACCGAGTATGCGGCTGGTTACGAAGGAATCGACTTTTCCCTCGAACCAGCTGACTTCACGGCCGGTTTCATGCTGCTGGTAGATCTCCAGCTCGTCCAGTCCGATTTCACGAGCATGGTTTATCCATTTTTCTGTATTCATTACACTGTACCTCCTACTGTGATGGAACGGACACGGATCGCGGGCTGACCAACGTCTGTCGGAATGGATCCGCTTAAGGATCCGCACATGCCCTGGCCGCGTGCCAGATTATCGGAAACCTTGTCGATATTCATCAGAATCTCCGCGCCGCTGCCGATCAGCGCAGCGCCTTTAACGGGATCCGTGATCTTGCCGTTTTCGATCAGATAGCCTTCCATGACGGAGAAATTGAACTCACCGGTCTGGGGATTGACGCTGCCGCCGCCCATTTTCTTAGCATACAGGCCTTTCTCGATGCCCTCGAACAGGCTCTCGAAAGAGTCCGTACCGGGGCAGATAAAGGTGTTGGACATACGGGAAGTGGGCTCAAAGGTGTAGTTCTGACGGCGTCCGCTGCCGGTGGGCTCCATGCCCATGCGGCGGGAATTCAGCCGGTCGATCATATAGGAGGTCAGGATTCCGTCCTTGATCAGCTGACGGCGCTGCTGGAAATTGCCTTCATCATCGATATTCTGGCTGCCCCAGCCGTTCGGGATCGTTCCGTCGTCCACGGCGCTGACACAGGTGTTGGCGATCTGCTGGCCGTATTTGCCGGCGAAAACGCTCTGGTTCTTCGCGACGGAGGTTGCCTCCAGTGCATGACCGCAGGATTCATGGAAGATTACGCCGCCGAAAGCGTTGTCGATTACGACAGGCATCTTGCCGGACGGGCAGTCCTTCGCGTGCAGCTTAACGATCGCGACACGGGCCGCTTCACGGGCCGCGTCTTCCGGAGTCGTATCTTCTTCATAGAATTCCAGACCTTTGCCGCCGCCCGGATAGAAGCCGCCGCTCTGCAGTACGCCGTCTTCCTGGCTGAAAGCGTCGACATAGATACGGGTGCGGACGCGTGTATCGCTGATCAGACGGCCTTCGCTGTTGGAAATCTGGACGTCCTGATGGACGTTGAGCATATCGGCGCGGACCTTAACGATCCGGCTGTCATACTCGGTCGCGGCCTTGTAAGCGCGCAGCAGATAAGCCATCTTGTCATCCATGGATACTTCACGGAAATCGATCTTGATCGGATTGTTGTTCTCATATTCCACACGCGTCAGATGAACAGGCTCCGCGGGGGCTTCCTGAGCGGTTCCGACCGCCTCGCGCAGATCGTTGATCAGAGCCAGGATGGAAGCTTCGTCCGTCTCGTTAGAGTAGCCGTAGACGGACTGCAGATCTTTATAGAGACGGATACCGATACCGCTGGTAATGGCGCGTTCCGTCTTTTCCGCCTTGCCGTTAAGCGTGCGGATCGTCTCGCTGAATTCGTTCTCCTCATAGATCTCGGCAAAATCGCCTTCCGAATCCATGCATAATGATAAATATTTTTCAAGTTCCTGCTGGGTCAGCATTCTCTTACCTCCCTTTTCCGTGCCGTTAAGACACTATTGTATACAGTATACTCCATTCAAGAAGGCTTTGCAAGAATTCTTGTAATCTGAATGTCAATATGCTATAATTTCCTTGTATTGTTATGTCTTTGAGTAATCTGTACCAGTCAGACAGGAGTGTATAGGATGAAAGATAAAAAAGTTCCCGCAGCTGTCATTCAGCGGATGCCCCGTTATTACCGCTATCTGGGAGATTTGCTGGCTAAAGGCGCGTCCCGGGTATCTTCAGCGGAGCTCTCGCGCCGCATGGGGATCACCGCGTCGCAGATACGGCAGGATCTGAACCATTTCGGCGGGTTCGGACAGCAGGGATATGGATACAATGTCGAAGTATTATACAATGAAATCGGTAAAATCCTCGGTCAGGATCAGGACTATAATGTGATCGTGATCGGCGCCGGCAACCTCGGGCAGGCGGTTTCCAAGTATACGAATTTCAACAAACGCGGCTATAAAGTTACAGCGCTTTTTGATTCGAATCCGGCGCTTGCGGGCACGACGGTCGCCGGATATCCGGTGCTGGACGCGACGGAGCTTGGGGAATATCTGAAGGAGAATCCTACGGATATCGCGGTTCTGACCATCCCTAAGGCGGGAGCGGTGGAGACCGCGAAGGTACTTGTCGAAGGCGGAGTCAAGGCAATCTGGAATTTCGCAAGCGTAGACCTGGATCTGCCGCAGGATAAGGTCGTCGTCGTGAACGTTCATCTGTCGGACAGTCTGCGGGTCCTGAGCTATAAGCTGCGGGAGCTGCGCGGTCAGGAAGATTCGGAGGAAGTGTAAATGGATGAATTGATGTACCGCAGCACGAGAGGCAGGAGCGAAGCAGTATCTTCGGCAAAGGCTATTGTGGAAGGTATCGCTCCGGACGGAGGACTGTATGTACCCGATCATATCCCGGCTCCGTTTGCTTCACTGGAAGAAATGCTGCATCTGTCCTATAAAGAGCTGGCTTACGCGGTTATGAAGCCGTTCCTGCCGGATTTCACACAGGAAGAGCTGCAGGATTGCCTGCAGTATGCCTATAACGATAGATTTGATACGCCGGAGCAGGTCGTACTGAATGAACAGGGGCCGGTATCTTTTCTGGAGCTTTTCCATGGACCGACGCTCGCGTTCAAGGATATGGCATTATCGGTGCTGCCGCGTCTGATGACAACGGCGGCCGCCAAGACAGGCATCCGCCAGGAGATCGTGATCCTGACCGCTACATCCGGAGATACTGGCAAGGCGGCGATGGAAGGCTTCGCGAATGTGCCCGGCGTCAGAATCCTGGTATTCTATCCGAAGGACGGGGTCAGTCCGATGCAGAAGCGCCAGATGGTGACGCAGCGCGGGGACAACACGTTTGTCATCGCGGTGGACGGCAATTTTGACGATGCGCAGCGCAGCGTAAAAGAGATCTTCACCGATCCGGCAGAGAAGGAGAGAATGCTGGAGGCCGGGTATGTTTTCTCATCCGCCAATTCGATCAATATCGGACGGCTGCTGCCGCAGATCGTCTATTATTTCCGCGGATATACGGAGGCCGTGAACCATGGCAGGATCCGCCTCGGAGATCCGGTGACTTTCTCCGTTCCGACGGGCAATTTCGGAGATATTCTGGCGGGACACTACGCGAAGAGAATGGGACTGCCGATTGACAGGCTTCTGTGCGCCTCCAACCGCAACAATGTGCTGACGGATTTCTTCCATACGGGCCGTTATGACAGCAATCGCGAGTTCTACGTGACGTCCTCTCCGTCGATGGATATCCTTGTATCCAGCAATCTGGAGCGGCTGATCTATGAGATTACCGGTGAAAACGGCGCGCGTGTGGAGCAGTATATGAAGTCGCTGAAAGATACCGGCGCTTATACGCTGGCGGAAGGCGTGGGGGCCCTGCAGAACGAATTCGGCGCGTTTTATGCTGATGAGAAAGAAACTCAGGAGACGATCAGCTATTTCTTCCGGAAATACGGCTATGTGATCGATCCGCATACCGCGGTGGCCGCTTCGTGCGCGCTGCGCGAGGATCTGAATCCGCACAGCCATACGATCATCGTCAGTACCGCGAGCCCGTACAAATTCCCGAAGACGATTCTGGAGTCGCTCGGGGCTACGCCACCGATCGATGCCTGGGATCAGGTCCAGGTACTCTCGATCATCAGCGGCACACCGGTTCCCACACCGGTTTCGGAGCTGAACGGACTGCCGGTACGGCATACGGCCGTCTGCTCTGTGGACGGGGCAAGAGAAGCCGTACACGAGACGTTGGGTGTTTGATTCGACTGCCCGGGAAGGCTGCTGGCAATTCAGCTGCCGCCCGGGTTCAGCATTATGCAGCAATCTTTATGTAATGAAATAAGGAGTTTATCGATATATGAACAAGAGTGATTTTTTCTATGATCTGCCGGAGGAACTGATTGCGCAGACACCGCTTGCGGACCGTTCATCTTCCCGGCTGATGGTACTGGACAAAGTCACTGGAGAGGTGCAGCACCGGCATTTCCGCGATATTCTGGAATATCTGGAGCCCGGTGACTGTCTGATTCTGAATGATACAAAGGTTATGCCGGCCCGCCTGCACGGAGAGCGGGAGGACACCGGTACGCCGGTGGAGGTCCTGCTGCTGAAGCGCTGCGAAGGCGAGCAGTATCAGGACGCGGTATACTGGGAGACGCTGGTCCGTCCCGGACGCAGAGTCAGACCGGGACATCGGCTGACCTTCGGTGACGGCAGACTGAAGGCAGAAGTGCTGGATGTAGTCGAGGGCGGCAACAGAATCCTGCGGTTCGATTTTGACGGCATATTTGAGGAAGTGCTGGATCAGCTCGGCGAAATGCCGCTGCCGCCTTATATTCATGAGAAGCTGGAAGATCCGGACCGCTATCAGACCGTCTACGCACGGGAGACCGGTTCCGCGGCGGCTCCGACGGCAGGCCTGCATTTCACGCTGGAACTGCTCGATCAGATCCGCGCGAAAGGTGTCTATGTCGGATTTGTTACGCTGCATGTCGGACTCGGGACGTTCCGCCCGGTCAAAGAGGACAGGATCGAGGACCATGAGATGCATTCGGAATTCTGTATCCTGACCGAAGAGGTGGCGGAGAAGATCCGTCAGTGCAAGTCGGAAGGACATAAGGTCGTCGCGGTCGGTACGACGAGCTGCCGGACGCTTGAGAGCATGGCGGATGAGGACGGAGTGCTCCGCGCGGGCAGCAAGTGGACGGATATCTTCATCTATCCCGGATACAAATTCCGTGTGATCGACAGCCTGATCACCAATTTCCATCTGCCGGAATCCACGCTTGTTATGCTTGTTTCCGCGCTCGCGGGACGGGAACACATACTTGCGGCCTATCAGGAAGCGGTCCGCGAGAGATACCGTTTCTTCAGCTTTGGGGATGCTATGCTGATTACTTGATTTTTCACCTTGACAGGAACGATAAACAGCGGTATATTTCTATTTGTTAGCTGACAATATCTGCAGAATACCAGCGTATTACACATCGCCTGCCTTAAAACGATGGGGCAGGCGAAATATTTAACCAAGAGTTAGATGATACTAACTAATATTTGTTGGCTGACAATATCATCAGGAGGTTCGCTTATGGAAGCAAAGCAAAAGTCCACGTCACCTATAGCATGGGTGATGGGACAAACAGGACCGCACAAAAAGCAGTACATTCTGAGCGTGATTCTGGCAATTGTCGGCGTTGCGTTTTCTGTGGCGCCGTATTTTGTCATCGCCTACGTTGTGCGGGGATTGATGGATGGAAACAAGGATCTTTCCTTCTATCTGATATGTTGTCTTATTATTGCGGTTCTCTGGTTGGGGCGCGTACTGTTTCATGCCCTGAGCACAGGAATAAGTCATAAGGCAACGTTTGCGGTACTGGGTGAGATCAGAAAACGCTGTACGGAGAAGCTGGCACGCATGCCGCTCGGCACGGTTCTGGAGCAGAGCTCCGGAGCCCTTAAGAATACACTGATCGAGCGAATCGACAGTATTGAGACGACGCTCGCGCATATCGTTCCTGAGGTTACGGCGAATCTGCTGGTCCCGATCATTATTGTCATATATATCTTCAGCATTGACTGGCGGATGGGACTTGCGTCGCTTGCTACCGTGCCGCTTGGATTGTTCTGCTATGTCTTTATGATGGCCGGGAGCGCGAAGTTTTATCAGCGTACGGTCACAGCGACAAAAGCGCTCAACGATACAGCTGTGGAATATATCGGCGGCATCCAGGTCATCAAGGTCTTTGGCAAAACAAAAAGCTCCTATGACCGCTTTGTGCATGACGCCTATGAAGCGGCGCACAGCTACATAGACTGGATGCGTTCCAGCATTTGTATTCCAGAAC
Source organism: uncultured Eubacteriales bacterium (assembly GCA_902782895.1). GTDB lineage: Bacteria > Bacillota > Clostridia > Lachnospirales > Bianqueaceae > RUG12817. The sequence continues at coordinate 2,057 of CACZPA010000074.1, read as the reverse complement.
GTTTATCTTTTCCACGACACGATCGCGAACAATATCCGTTTCGGGCAGCCGGAAGCAAGCATGGAGGATGTGATTGCCGCCGCGAAAAAAGCCTGCTGTCATACTTTTATCTCGGAGCTTCCTGACGGATACGATACGGTGGTCGGTGAAGGCGGCGCGTCACTGTCCGGCGGAGAGAAGCAGAGGATTTCCATCGCCCGCGCTATGATGAAGGACGCGCCGGTGATCTTCCTGGACGAGGCGACGGCCAATGTCGATCCGGAAAATGAAAACGAATTGATACGTGCTATCCAGGCGCTTACCGCGGAAAAGACCGTCATCATGATCGCTCACAGACTCAAAACCGTGGAACACGCGGATCAGATCTTCGTGGTCGATCACGGCAGGATCGTCCAACACGGCACCCACGATGAGCTCCTCGGGCAGAACGGTATTTACAGGAGCTTTATCGGGGAACGTCGCGAGGCCGCGAGCTGGAAAGTTAAATAATCCTTCATTCACTAAAGGAACGATTTGCAATCATAAAATATATCATTTGCAATTTACTTTTTTCATGGGATCTGTTAGAGTATAGTCAGCATAACAGCTATACGATAACTGAACAAAGGAGAGCATCATGGTAGATTTAAGCAAACGTCCGTTTTATCTGAGTGATGAGAAGATTCGCTGGGTGGAAGATACGATCAAGAGCATGACCTTTGACGAGAAGGTCGGGCAGCTTTTCATCAATCTGACAGCCCGCAGGGATCCGGCCTATATCACAGAACTTTGTGAGAAGTATCATATCGGCGGTGTCCGCTGGCAGGGCGGCAAGCTGGAGGAGGTCTATGAGCAGAACCGTCTTTTCCAGGAGAAGAGCAAGATTCCGGTACTGATCGCCGCTAACTGTGAAGCCGGCGGCAATGGAGCGGTCGGAGAGGGCACTTTGGTCGCAACTGGTGCTGCCTGCGCGGCATCCACGACAACGGATACGATCCGCGATATGGCGCGTATCGGCGGCATTGAGGCCGCTACGGTAGGCTGCAACTGGACATTCGCGCCGGTCTGCGACGTGGTTTCCAACTGGAGAAATACCATCGTCAATACAAGAGCCTACGGCAATGATCCGGACCAGATCATTGAGCTCAGCAAGGCTTATATGGAAGAAATGAAAAAACAGGGCCTTGCCTGCGCGGCAAAGCATTTCCCGGGCGACGGTTCGGAAGAGCGTGACCAGCATCTGCTCATGGGCTGCAACGACCTTTCTGTTGAGGAGTGGGACGCTTCTTACGGCAAGATTTATCAGGCTCTGATCGACGCGGATCTGCCTTCCATCATGGTGGGACATATCTGCCAGCCGGCCTATACCCGTTATTTCAATCCGGAGATCGAAGACAAGGACATCAAGCCCGCTACGCTGCAGCCTGAGCTCCTGCAGAACCTGCTGCGCGGCAAGATGGGCTTTAACGGTCTGCTCGTGACCGACGCTTCTCATATGGCAGGTCTGACGGCTGCAGCTTCCCGTGCGGACGTCGTGCCGGGCGTCATCGCCGCCGGATGCGACATGCTGCTTTTCTTCAACGATCCGGAAGAGGATATCGCCTATATGAAAGCCGGTATCGCGGACGGACGGATTACGGAAGAGCGTTTCTCCGACGCGCTGCACAGAATCCTTGGCCTCAAGGCTATGCTGGGTCTGGATAAGCTTGTTTTCCCGGACAAGGAAGGCCTCTCCGTCGTCGGATGCGCGGAGCATCATGAAGCCGCTGCTAAAGCCGCTGACGAGAGCATTACGCTGGTAAAAGACACGCAGCATGTCCTGCCGCTCGATCCTTCCAAGAAGAGAATTTTGCTGTATTATGTCGAAAGCGCGCCGGTATCGTATGCGGACGGTCCGGACAAGGGCAAACAGATCCTCATCGATGAGCTGGAAGCAGCCGGATTTACTGTCACGGCTCCCAAGGATTACTATGAGCTGGAGATGGAGGGGCCAAGCCCGTTCAACCGCTTCCGGATGATGGCGCATCACAGCATGGAAGAGTACAAGAAGCAGTTTGATTTCGTGCTCGTTGTCTTCG
>CACZPA010000073.1 GCA_902782895.1 uncultured Eubacteriales bacterium | reverse complement strand
GCTTTTCCCAGAATCCAGGCGCCTCGTCATCCTCCGCCTCCGCGATCAGCATGGGCTTTTTCTTTTTGACATAGTCTTTGGCTTTATTCGTTGCGATCTGCTTAGCCCACGGCAGGAAACTCTCCGGCTTATCGAGCTGGTGGATTTTCTGCAGCATCGTTTCCACCGCGTCCATCGCGGCGTCTTCAGCATCGGAAGCATTATGAAGAACAGCGTTCGCGGCAAGGCGCATCGGTTCGTATGCCATGGAATACAGGGCGGCAATCGTATCTGAATCGCCGGTTCTGGCCTTATCAAACATTTCCTGGTCCATAACAAGTTTAGCCCCGCAATGAGGGCATATTTTTGTTGTATCCGCAACCTTACGCATGCAGCTGTAGCATTTCATAATACTTTGCAGGTCCTTTCAGAAATCGCAGAGCTTTAGGTGTTGATTTACAAAAAATGTTACATTGTTATAATCATTGTAGCATAAACATTTCAGCTGTTCAATCAGATATGTTACTATTTATCGTATTTCGACAATCTTAGCGTAAACCGCCATTCGTCCTGTTCCATCGTTGATCAATGTGCGATTGCAGGTAGAAATCGTCAGAATCCTGTCATCAGCCGTAATCCCGCAGTCCGGGAAGGTAACCTCGGACTTTTCCCTCATCATCTCCACATAATTCAGAAAGTCATCGTCCCCGAAAAACTGAAACCAGATATAGTCATCGTAAATCGTCGTCCTGTATACCGAGAAAATCTGACATTCATACACGTGCTCCGGCGTAATATACAGAAACGCCGGATTCTCGTCCGCAACCGCCTGATCAAGCAGATTGCGGAGCTTGTACATCATCGAACCGTCAAGCATGGCGTGCCCGTAAATCACACAGTTACGGCTCTCTCCCCATACGCAGCGATGGTCGAAGAAAAACGTTCCTTCGTACTCTTCCTCTCCATAAATGTTACGATGCAGGTAATAATCGTTATCCTCTGCCTGCACGATCGGATTATCGATCTCCGCGGCCGGGATATGAAGCCAGCCCTTGATGTCTGGATTGATCTCGAGAAGCGTCGTGAAATCATATTCCGGGATATCTTCGTCTTTGGTGTAGATCAGGAGCGGCGAGGATTCGGAGAGCTCCGAATCCTCTTCACATATGGCTGAATCTTCCGGATTTGAATCATCTGGAATCTCATGTGATTCATATGCTTCGGTGCTTTCTTCTGTCTGGTCCGAATCTGCCGGTTCTGTTTCAGAGGATCCTTCGTTTTGACCGTAAAACAATTCTTCAACCTGGGACTGAACTTGCGCCCCGGTTCTATAACGTTTGATCTGGCGTCCGATCAAAAACGCGCCAACTGCAAAAGCAGCCACAAGAACAAGAATCCCAACTGTGCGCCGGATATCGCGTTTTGACGGTTGCTTTTGCATGATACTTCTTCCCCCTTGGAAAAGAGGAAGGCTGTGGAACCGTCCACAGCCTTCCTGTGACGTGCTTAGTTCTTTAATTCTTACTTTCTGGCGGTTCTGCGGGTGAAAACAGCTGCGGCAGCCAGTGCCAGCCCTGCAAATACGAACCACATAACATTGATATCTCCGGTGGGCGGCTGACTCTCAGACAAATTGGTCTCTCTGCCCGGATTTGTATCCGCCGGCTTGGATTCTTCAGGCTTGGTCTCAGCAGGCTTGGATTCCTCTGCCTTGGACTCTTCCGTCTTGGAATCATCTGTCTTTGCCGCTTCGTCGCGAGCCTTTACAAGTTCATTGACCTTATCCTGCACTGCATCGTAATCATAACCGGCCTCGGTCAGGCGCTGCTTTCGCTCCTCGTTGGTGCCCCATTTGTCGTCCAGAACTTCCTGTGCGATCTCATCGATGCTCTTCAGCTCATGCTTGGATTCTTCGGGTTTGGACTCAGTTTCTTCGGGCTTGGCAGCCTCTTCCCGAGCCTTTACAAGCTCGTTAACCTTAGCCTGTACTGCATCATAGTCGTATCCTGCTTCTGTCAGGCGGGTTTTGCGCTCTTCATTGGTACCCCACTTATCATCCAGTACTTCCTGTGCGATCTCGTCGATGCTCTTCAACTCAGGTTTAGACTCCTCAAGATTGGATTCTTCTGCCTTTTCCTCACCTTTATACCCTGAATAGAATATGGTAACAACAACAGCCCCTTCTCCTGAAAAATCGTCTTCCGGAAACACCGGGAACGCCATCCGTGGATAATCAACTACTGCTTCTTCGTAATCAGCTCTTTCATAATTATCTACTGTTCTTCTGATTCCTGTTCCGTCTGCCGAGATTTGGACATTATGAACTGTCAGAAATCCATCTGAATCAGCTTCTGATTTGCTGACAGTGCCAATTACTTCACCAGCATGATCTCCGGTTGTGTATGTCACGGTAATCGTCAAATCATCTGGAAGTTCCACAGCTTCATTGTTTAGAGTCACGCCCTGCAGTCGGAAACTAATATCTTTCAATACAGTTCCATCTGTTTGAGATTCATCTTCTGTTGCCTTGACTGCCATAGACGGCAACATGCCGAGGATCATAACCAGTGCGAGCACAAGGCTCAGGATGCTTCTTTTTGTTTTGTTCTTAAACATGTTTTCTTCTCCTTTTGTTTTATTAGCTATTGTTATACAACCAGGCCGATCCTTATCTGCTTTCGTTGCCGCCCCCCGTCACGTTAAGTGTATTATCCTTATACTTCATAGACGATTAAAACGCGAAAATAGTTTGAATATAACAAACCTTTTTCTATTTTTTTTGCCGGTTCAGCTGATCGAGATATTGATTCAGTTCTGCCGTCGTCATCTGTTTATGGATAATTATCGGATCGTCTTCAGCCTCCCGTGCCTGTAATCCAGATTCGGGAAACAAGTATTGAATAGAATCTGTCAGTGCTTTCTGTAATGCCTGTGCTCTATGTGGATCGAGTTCCCGGATCTGTTTTCGCAGAATGGATAACGATCTTTTGTCCGTCATCGTCATTAGAGTAAGAAGTATTTCGTTGGTCTCTTCTGCACTAAGCCGAACCGCACACTGCATATACCGTACTCGATTGTACGCAGCAAAACTGTCCCTTTCCGTAACATATTCTCCATCCACAACCAGTTCTGTCTCTTCAGGCGGAAGCGGCATGTCGTTGTAACAATAGATAGTCAGTCCGCCATCCGGCCCGCTTCCCAGCTTGATCGTTTCCGGCCGGTAGGCTGCCCCGTTGTTGATGTAGTGGATTTTGTCCATGGAGTATCGTTCCTTATTGGATATAGTATGCGGTACCTTTCTGCCACATATAATTGGACGAGTTGAAAAGGTTCTTTGTTTTAGATGTATTATGTTTTCTTGTGAAATCCTCTTCTTCCCATATAAGGTATTTGAAAGACTCTTACAGGCTGCAAAACCAATACAAAAATCCGACTCTTCTCGAGCCGGACCGTTGCCTGACAGTAGGATTCATTTATAGATATGGTATCTACTTTTTTAGGAAATTCCAAAGTTTGTGTTCGGATATTCCAAAGTCTAGCGTCCGAAACCCGCATTGCAGCTTGGTTTTTCACTCCATCTCCATAACTTCGCAAACTCCGCTGCGTGTCTCCTTGGGTTCGTAGCGCTCCTGCAATCTCGAATAGACACGGAGCGCGTCTTCCACCTGGCCTGAACCTTCTCCCCGTGCGCCAAGTGTCGCCAGGATGTACGTACTGCCGCCGATTTCCGAATAGCTGACCAGACACTTGCCCGCCGGCGTCGTGGTCCCGGTTTTTCCTCCGTAAATCTTCCCGCCAAAAGGCCAGTCGGTATCGCCGTGCAGATAGTATACGATAACATGATGAAAAGTCAGGCCCTCCGGGTAGTTCTCTGACGGCGCGGCCGTATACACGGGCGTGCTGATCACTTCGCGCAGGAAAGGATTCTCCATTACAGCTTCCAGCAGCCTGGCCGCATCCAGGGCGGTAATTACCTGCTCCTCATCGTGGGCCCCGTACGGATTGGTGAAATGCGAGGCCGTCAAGCCCAGTTCTTCGGCTTTTTCATTCATGAGGACCGCGAATTCTTCCTCGCTGTCAGCGACCTGATCCGCAAGCAGCATCGCGCATTCGGCTCCGGACGGCACGAGCAGCCCGTAAAAACAGTCCCTGACCGTCACATAATCCCCGTCCGCGAAACCCGCGATGGAAAGATCCTGCTCGAACGCCGCGCTGATATACTCTTCCGTCATCCCGATCACTTCGTCCAGATCCAGGTGATCATACGCTACCAAAGCCGTCACCAGTTTGGTGATCGATGCCGGATACATCGTCTTCTCGGCGTCTTTGCCGCATATCTGCTCGCCGTCCCGCAGCAGCACAGCAGCTTCGCTCTGCAGTCCATACAGATAGTCGACCGGCTCTGCACTATACTCCGGCACACGAGGCGGTTTTGC
>CACZPA010000072.1 GCA_902782895.1 uncultured Eubacteriales bacterium | reverse complement strand
TATCCCGATCCGTAAGATGACGGACGATGCTGCGATGGACAGTAAGTATCCGTTTTTCAGCAATCCGATGCAGGCGGCTCCGATTGGCAAGAGCGAAAGTCCTGTGGAAGATGCAGTTGTTACGACAGCTGCGCAGGCAGAAGCACTTGTACGAGAGAATGGCGTTGACAGAATCTATTTGCGGCAGGAGTATTTTGCACCGGAGCAGGTAAGAGAGCTTATGAAGCGCGCGGCACAGCAGTTGGCACAGCCGCTGTCGCAGCAGCAGGCGCTGTATCCGGAACAGCCGAGACAGCCGATGCAGCGCCCGGAGATCTGTCTTTCCCTGCCGTATCTGACGGATGACGGATACATGGGACAGATCGTGACAGAGCTTGCGGCCTACCGGGAAGCCGGAGTCGGCAGAATCCTGGCGCATACGCTGGGACAGGCCTATGCCATCAAGAAAGCCGGTTTCCGGACGGATCTGGATTTCGGGATTCCTACGGGCAATCCGGCGGCTCATACATTGCTGCGCAGGCAATTTGACGGCATCACGCTTTCGCCGGAGATGGACAGCCGAGAGCTTTCCCATATGCCGGTGGACCCGGAAGCATCCCTGATCGTCTACGGCAGGATTCCGGTCATGATGACCGTACAGAATCCGTTCGGCAGGAAGACACAAGAGGCCTGCCTGATCGACCGCAAGGGTGAACACTGGCCGGTTGAAACAAATCCGGTCTCCTGTTATAATAGCTTTTATCTGAACCGCCGGCTTTGGCTGGCGGACAGACCCGGGATGATCTCCCGTACAGGCGCGGGACGTCTGCGTCTTCTGTTCCTGGAAGAATCAGCGGAGGAGTGCCTTACCGCGCTGCAGGGAGTCCGCAGTGCCTTGCAAGGCGAACCGGTCGTTCCGGATTATCCGATTACGAAAGGACGATTTGAGAAAGGAGCGGAGTAATGGCTTCTCTTTTTATCAAAGTCTCCAAGTATCTGTTTATCTTATATATTCTGATCTTTCTGCTGTGCGGCTTTATCGCGGTACTGCGCAGGAAGATCACGGTCAGACAGTATACGACAGCGAGCAATCTTCAGCGGCTCATGACGCTGCTTTTTAATCTGCAGTCTTTTGCGATTATCTATATGCATGAATCGGGCGGCGAGAAGGTCATGCTTCTCCTGCGGACCTTCGGCATCGCGTATGCCGCTCTTTTGCTGTTTCTTTTTTCCATGTCCAAGATGCATGCGGGCTCGAGCAAGATCCTGACGAACTGCATTCTGATGCTCTCAAGCATCGGTATCGTCATTCTGTGGCGCCTGCGGCCGGCAAGCTGTCAGCGGCAGGTCCTCTGGATGGTCCTCGGCGTGGTCATCATGAATGTTTTTATGTATGTTTTTCGCGGGAAATGGGTCGAAAGGATTCCGTGGTGGGTGTATGCCGGCATCAGCTTTATACTGGTAGTGCTTCCGTTCATTTTCCCTTCTCCGGAGAACGGATCGCTGAACTGGGTCAATATTCACGGATTCACTTTCCAGCCGTCGGAACTGATCAAGCCTGTGCTGGTTTTTCTGATCGCGACTTTGTATGTAAAACAGCACCGGATCGTCTCGATCCTGACCGGAGGCGCGGTCGTGGCTGGGCTTTCCGTTGTGCTGCTGGTGCAGAATGACCTCGGAATGATCCTGATCTTCTGTACGCTTTTCCTGTTCATGACATATGATTATACGCAGAGAGAATGGATCCTGATCGCCGGCGTTGCGGCCGTGGTTCTGGCAGGGTTCGCGGCTTACCGTTTTGTCGGGCATGTACAGGTGCGTGTCGATACCTGGCTGAATCCCTGGCAGGATATCGAAAATGGCGGATATCAGATTGCGCAGTCGCTCTTCGCGATTTCTGCGGGACGGTTCTTCGGGACCGGTCTGTATCTGGGAATGCCGTATTATATCCCCGCTGTATGGACGGATATGGTTTTCTCCGCGATCTGCGAAGAATTCGGCGGAATCTTCGGGTTCGCCGTTGTGATGATTTATCTGCTCATGGCTATTGTGATCTTCAGTTTGGTAAGCCGGTATGAAAACCGCTTCCGCAGGGATCTGGCCATGGGCTGCTCGATTCTGGTCAGCGTACAGACCTGTCTGATTATCGGCGGCGTGATTAAGCTGCTGCCGCTGACAGGCGTTACGCTGCCGTTTATCAGCTATGGCGGAACTTCGATCCTGTCGACTTTCTTGATCATGGGAATCGTGCAGGAGCTTTTCCGAAGCCGCAGCCAGACAGAAAGGCAGGTGAGAGACTATGCAAGGAAGAAAGCCGAAAGAGGCGGAGATTCCCAAGGTCTATACGTCTCGCCATAAGAAATCCGAACGCGTTATCAAAGCGATCTTCATCGTTTCTTACGTGCTGCTTGCGGTCTGGATCCTGAAGATCCTGATCATGGACAGCGTCGAAATGCAGGTTAACGCCTACAATCCGCGGCTTTCCGCGATCGAGGCGCGTTTCTACCGGGGCAGAATCCTCGATCGGGCCGGCAGATCGCTTGCGATCCAGGAAGACGATATCCGGGAGTATCCGTATGGCGCGGCTCTCGGCCCGGTTACGGGCTATTCCGGCCCCTCCAAGGACGGGCTGGAAGACGTTATGAATTCCTATCTGCTGTCGCCTGCCTCTTCGGAGGATCAGGCCAGATACTGGCTGACAAATGAAAAGCTGGCAGGATGCGATATCGATACAACGGTCAACGCGGAGCTTTCGTATGCCGCCTATCAAGGGATGGGCGACTACAAAGGCGCAGTTATCATTACGGAAGCGGATACCGGAGAACTGCTCGCACTGGTCTCCAATCCTTTCTATGATCCGAATTCCGTGTTTGAGAACTGGGACAGCCTGCGGCAGGATGAGGAGCAGCCGTTCTTCAACCGGGCTACGATGGGAATCTATCCGCCCGGATCGACGTTCAAGCTTCTGACAAGCCTGGCCTGGCACCGCAGCAGTCTGTATGATCCGGAGTATTCGTATGTCTGTGAAGGATATGAGGATTTTGACGGATACGGCATGCGGTGTTTCCACGGAGAAGTCCACGGAGAGCTCGATATCGCGAATGCGCTGGCGCATTCCTGCAATACCTTCTTCTCGACGCTCGCGGTCAAGATGGGACGGCAGAGCCTGATCGATGTGATGGATTCGGTAGGATTTGAGCAGGAGCTGCCGTTTGTTCTTCCGACAGCGGTTTCTCATTATGGTCTGACGGAAGAGAGCAGCCTTGAAGAGCTTGCGGCTACCGGAATCGGACAGGGCGAAACGGAAATGACGCCTTTGCTGCTGAATCGGATCACCTGTGCCATCGCGAACGGCGGATGGGTAAGGGATTATATGCTGGTCGAGGATATCCGCAACGCGGACGGTTCCATACGGACCGGTATGGAGCACGGACGCCGCCAGTCCGTTATGACAACGGAAGAAGCCGCATGGCTGACCGTGATGATGCAAGGCGTCTGCGACTACGGTACCGCGGATATCATGTATGATCTGGATACACTGATATATGGGAAAACTGGTACGGCGGAGAATTCCTCCGATATCGACCATACCTGGTTTACCGGTTTCTTTGAAGCGGACAGTGGGCATAAGATTGCCATTACTGTCCTTTTAGAGGAGTCCGGGGGACAGTATCACGCGGTTTATCTGGCGAAGGATCTGATCGAATGGATCCTGACGTACGGTTATTAAGATGCTGACGAATATAACAGAAACACAGGAGGAGAATGCATGAGAGAGGTTCAGGGATATACAATATTGCAGGAGACAGAAGTTCCGGAGTTCGCCGCAAAAGGGACAGTTCTGACGCATGATAAAAGCGGGGCGCAGATCATCTGCATGGAGAATCCGTCCGACGCGAACAAGGTGTTCGCGATCACGTTTCTGACTCCGCCGATAGACGATTCCGGTATCCCGCATGTTCTTGAGCACAGCGTACTCTGCGGATCCAGACGTTTTCCAATCCAGGATCCTTTTATCGAGCTCGCGAAGGGATCGGTCAATACGTTTCTGAACGCGCTGACATACAGCGACCATACCATGTATCCTGTCGCCAGCACGAATTCCAAAGACCTGCGGAATCTGATGGAAGTCTATCTGGACGCGGTTTTTCATCCGAATATTCTGACAGATCCGCGGATCATGATGCAGGAGGGCTGGCATTATGAAATGCCGTCGCCGGAGGATCCGATCACGATCAAAGGCGTCGTATACAATGAGATGAAAGGGGATTTCTCTTCGCCGGATACGCTGATGAGCTCGGAGACGGCAAGACTGCTTTTCCCGGATACGCCTTATGGCAAAGAGTCCGGGGGCAGACCGGAAGCCATCCCGACGCTACAGAGAGAAACATTCCTGGATTTCTATAAGAAGTATTATCATCCGTCCAACAGCCGGATTTACTTGTACGGAGATCTGGATATGGCGGAGACATTAACATGGATCGACCGCGAGTTTCTGAGCGAATTTGACCGCAGGGACGGATATGATCCCGTTGCAATGCTGCCGGAACAGGCTCCGTTTGACGAGCTTCACACCACGGAAATTCCGTATTCGGTATCGTCGGAACAGACAGAAGCGGAGGAAGAGGGCTACTTTACCTATGCCGCGGCGATAAAGCCGCAGAGCGCTCTCGACTGCGTCGGACTGCAGATTCTGGAGAACATTCTGCTGGAGGATGAAGGAGCGCCGCTGAAAAAAGCCATTCTCGACGCGCATCTGGCGAAAGAAGTCTACGGATCCTTCCAGAATCGTCTGTACCAGACGGCTTTTTCCGTATCCGCAAAAGGCGTTGATGCGGCGGACGCGGAGCGTTTCCGTGAACTGATCGACCGGAAGCTCGTGGAGATCCGCAAAGAGGGGCTGACAGCCGACCAGAAGCTGGCCTCTATCAATATAATGGAATTTTCGATCCGCGAGAGGGATTTCGGCGCGATGCCGGCAGGCTTGATTCTGCTCGGCAGCATGATGGACTGCTGGCTGTACGGAGAGGATCCTTTTGCCTTCCTTCGGATCAACGATATCTTCGGCGCGCTGCGGGAAGGCGTCAATAACGGTTATTTTGAAGAGCTGCTT
>CACZPA010000071.1 GCA_902782895.1 uncultured Eubacteriales bacterium | reverse complement strand
TGATCTGTACTAATGGTCCTTGCCGCAGGATGGCGCGGCTTTAGTCGTTATAGATCGAAGCGTAAAGCTTCTGCTCAGGCTTGCAGATCCCGTCTCCGTCAAAGGTGAGCACGGTATACCCCTGCAGCCAGGCGCTCTCCGGGGCGCCGGAGTTCTTCATGCCATAGGAGCTGTATCCTGACATCTCGATATAGCTGAGCAGTATGCCCTGATAACGAACGCCGCAATTATTAATATGGTCATGACCGCAGAAAACAGCCTGTGTGGAGCCGGATTCCCGGATTGCTTCAAACAGGCCGTTTTCATAAGCAGTGGAACAGATGTCTTCTTTACAGTCGCCGTACTGCAGAGGACCTGCGGCTAGAGCTTTGTCGTAGGCCGGCAGCGGGATATGCAGCAGCAGGATGGATTTTGCCGCAGGGGATTCGCTTTGCAGCGCGGCAGCCTTTTGCTGGTACCACGCGACCTGATTCGGATGTACGCCGTCATATTTCTTACCCGGAAGGATTGCAAGAGTGGCACGTTGCTTTGAACTGATCTCGTCAAAAGTATCAAGACAGAAGATAATCTGTTCTGTCGTACCGTCTGCGCGCAGTAGACGGATGTAATAGTTGCAGTCACCGTCGATTTCAGCGGGGCCTTGGCGCATGATGCAATGGCTGTAGGACGTGAAAATCTCCATCATGTGTTGGCGGGTAATGGAGTCCGGGTTGTCGCCCTCGTGGTTGCCGAGGACACCGCCCCAGTAGACGCCAAGGTCTTCAAACAGACGGGCCAATTCATGCGAGCGAGCTTCATTGTTGCCGCCTGTCACATTATCGCCGCCCAGAAGCACGAGATCGGGCTTCTCCCGTAGGATCGCGTCTGTCATACGAGCAAGGGTGCGGGCGGAAGTGTCAGCTCTGCCGTCAAGATGCAGATCCGTAAACAAAAGCAGCTTGTAAGGGCCAGGGACGGTTTTCCGTAAAGTGACGGATTCGATATCTTTGCTGATGATTTCGATCGTAGGGAAAGCTTCTGTAGGCATATTCTATCTCCACTAGTAGTTTTTTGCTATTATATCACAAGGGACAGTTCGATGGTTAGAGGAAGACAAAATGAGTAAAGAATTTATACCGGTTCTGCGTTTCAGCGTCTGCTCCGATCTGCATATCGGCGGACCGGACTATTTTGGCAAGGAAAAGCTTCGCAAATTGTTTCATATCTGCGGGAAGATTGTTGTAGAGGCTCCAGTCTATAAGAGGATGGACGCGTACATCTTTGACGGGGACAGTACAAACGATGGAACCAAGGAGCAATACAACGCATTCTGGACAGAAGTGGTTCATGCCGGCGTACTGGACAGAACCTATAATATCGTCGCGAAAAATCACGATAACTGGGAATTTGGCAATTCCTGTGTGAAGACCGGGCTTGCGTATTCCAGACAGATTTTCGGTAAGGATACGGACTTCCATGTGGTTCTGAACGGCTTTCACTTTATCGGAATATCGACCTGCGACGAGGATGGTGTATACTATTCGGAAAAGCAGTTGCAGTGGCTGGACGGCTGCCTGCAGGAAGCCGTGGCGCAGAACCCGGAGAGGCCGGTTTTTGTCTTCCAGCATGAGCATGTAAAGAACACGGTCTACGGCAGTTTTGAAGAGGACGGCTGGGGAATGGACTTTTTTACGGATGTTCTGCGGAAGTATCCGCAGGTGGTGCATTTCTCCGGGCATTCGCATTATCCGCTCAACGATCCGCGATCCGTGGTGCAGAAGGATTTTACGGCAGTCGGAACAGGCGCGATGAGCTACGCGGAATTCACGGTGGACGGGGAGCGCAAAATTCATCCGGATAATCATCTGCTGATGGCGCAGGGCTGGATCGTGGAAGCGGACGTGCAGGGCAATCTCCTGCTGCGCGGGATGGATTATTACTCCGAAACAGAGCTTTGCCGGATAGAGCTTCCCGCTCCGATGAGCAAAGCAGCTTTTACAAGAACAAACGACAAGCTGGAGGCAAAAGCAGAAGCACCGGTTTTTCCGGAGGATGCTGCTGTGTCTGTCCAAACGGTTGGGGACAAGTGGAAAGTGGCTTTCTCGACCGCTATCGGATCACCGGAGAATCCAGTCTTCCTGTATAGAATAAACGTGTGTAACGATCAGGGACAGATCCTGTGGCAGACTAGCTTGCTCCATCCATACTGGTACCGGAGCGTGAAGAGACAGATGAGCGTCATGATCCCGTCTCAGAATGGACCATGTGTGATTCAGATCGAGGCGGAGAACGCGTTCGGCAGGAAGAGCAGGACAATACAAGCAGAGGTAATCGGTCATGAAACTGCCTGATAAATACGGATATGGGAATCTGTTCGGATACAGTGGCCTCGACGGCGAGAATTCGCATGATGAGGATTTTATCGGCATGACGATGTCGGAACCCTTGACGATCCGTTTTGATGATCCGCGGGGGACGGTAACGCTACATCTGGACGCGGAGGAGGATACGTTTGCATATATCCTGTCCGATGCGATCAGGACGGATTGGACCTGCCTTGCCTTCGCGGATCAGCATACGATAATCGGCAAAAGCAAGGCTGTACCGGAGCTGTACGGCAGCGGCGGCTGCTGTAATAGGCCGAATGAAAATGTCAGCATTCTCCGGAACGGTCCGTTCTGGTATGTGCTTTGCAGGGATGGAGCAAGCTTCGTCTTATGCAAGCATACCGCGCAGGAGGAGGCGATCCGGCTTGCGAAGCGCGGGCTGGACATGGATATTGAAGAGCTGATGGAAAGAAAGCTGGATTACTATCGGAATCTACCTTCGTGCCCGGAACCGGCCTATGAGAAGCTGTATTATAAGGCGCTGAGCGTCAACAAGGTCAATGTCTATTCGCCGCAGAATGGCTTCGCATGCCGTTCTACGACGCCTGACCGTCTTCCGCATCGTCACGTATGGCTATGGGATTCGATGTTTCACGCGATCGCGATCGCACGTTATAATCCGTCCCTGGCGAAGGAGTCCATCCTCGCTGTATTGCAATGCCAGCGGGAGGACGGTTTTATCCCGCACATGATGAAAAGCAAGGATGAGGTCTCGTCGATTACGCAGCCACAGGTCATTGCCTGGGCGGCTTTAGAGGTTTATCGCAGCACAGGAGATCTGGGGTTCCTGTGGAAGACTGCGTCGCGCATATCGGCGTATCTGAGATGGTTCCTTCATAACAGAGACGAGAATCAGAATGCTCTGCCGGAATGGAAGACGGATTTTTACAACACGCACTGCCGTTGTGATGAAAGCGGAATGGATAATTCTCCGCGGTTTGACACGACGGAAAAACTGGATGCGATCGATTCGGCTTCTTTTATGGGGCATGACTGCCGGTGCATGGCGGAGATCTGCGATATCATCGGGGACAGTTCCGCGGAAGCATTTTTCACAGCGACGGCAAACAGAATAGCGGAGCAAGTCAACAGGCTGTTGTGGAGCGAAGAGAAGGGCGTGTATTGTGACAGAACCTTCTCCGGCCGGCTGACGGGCGTAATGACCTGCGCAAGCTTCCTGCCGCTGTTTGCGGGCATCTGCACATCGGAGAGGGCCGGGCGCCTTGTCGGATTGCTAACGGATCCGGGCAAATTCTGGTCTGTCATGCCCGTCCCCAGCGTTTCACAGGACGATCCGGCATATGGGACGGATATGTGGAGAGGCGCGGTCTGGCTGAATTACAATTATATGATTCTACAGGGACTGAAGCGCTACGGATATACAGAGCAGGCCGAGAAGCTGCGCCGCCGGACACTTCTTGAGGTGGAGCGTGTCTTTGAGGAGACCGGCATGATCTTTGAATTTTATGATCCGGACGGCAAGCGAATTCCCTGGTCCATGCGCCGCAAAGGGGAGCAGCCGCTTTTTCCGGATTACCGGGTCAAAATCCACTCGATCACGGATTATAACTGGTCCGCTTCTTTTATACTGCTGATGCTTTTGGAGGACTGACGTCGTTCATATTTAATAATTGTTTACATTTTTCTCCTGTATTTTAAGACTGCTTTCAGAATGTGGGCTTATACTGCGCTTGTATCGGAAACAAGAAGCTTCCGTCAAGAAAGGAGAAAAAGATGAACAGACACAAATGTGCCGCGTTACTGCTTTGCCTGATGCTTGGGCTTACCGGATGTACCGGGCAGACGGCAGTCAATATAAAGGATGAGGCCTCCGCTGTGGAAAGCATGCAGGAGGTTACGGAGAGCATGCAAGCGGACGCAGATAATGAGCAGGCAGATGCAGATAATGAGCAGGCAGCCGCAGGAAGCAGTGTGGCGGAGAGCAGCACAGAACCAGCCGAGGTCTCTACAGAACCAGCTGACACCTCCACCGAACCAGCCGAGATTTCCGCGGCAGATGATACTTCTGTTTACGATACGTCCGCTCAGCTGGACGCGCAGGCGTTATCTGACGGAGAGACCATCGTTGGCGGAACCTATACCGCGACGGAAGAGGACCATAGCGTTCTGGAAGCCTCGGGAACAGTTACAGCAAGTGTCACCGGCAGTGTCCTGAATAAAAAGGACGGCGGAGCCTCCAGCGCGGACGGATCGAGTTTCTACGGCATCAACGCGGCAGTTCGCGTCTATGATCAGGCGACGGTAACACTTGAGGATTGTGAGATCAACGCGGGCGCGGACAACGCGACAGGCGTATTCGCGTATGATGGAGGGACAGTTTATATCTCTGATTCCACGGTTACCGTTACCGGCGGAGGAGCTGGCGGGATTCAGGTCGCCGGCGGCGGGACGCTTTACGCAGGCAATCTGACGGTCACAAGCGCGAGCAAAGCCGCGATCCGTTCTGACCGTGGCGGCGGATATCTCGAGGTCGACGGCGGTACCTATACTTCCACCGGCAAAAGCGGCTGTCCGGCAGTTTACAGTACGGCGGATATCCTGGTGCAGAACGCGACACTTGTATCCGAGCAGTCCCGCGGCGTGATCATTGAGGGCAAGAATTCTGTCACGCTGATCGACTGTGATCTGACCGGCAACGATCAGTCCACCAAAGAAGGCAGCGTGCATGCGAATGTGCTGCTGTATCAGAGCGCGTCTGGTGACGCAAGCGACGGAACTTCGGAGTTTACGATGACCCGCGGCAGTATGACTTCGCTCAGCGGTGCAATGTTCTATTGCACAAACACGGCTTCTATCATTAATCTGGAAGACGTCGAATTGATATCCGATGATGAAAACCTGCTGATCGTTTCGACCGGGCGTTGGGGCAAAGACGGTTCCAACGGTGGCGACTGTACATTTAACGCGACGAGCCAGACTCTCGACGGCATTATAACGGTTGACGATATCTCTTCGCTGACGCTGAATCTGACGGCTTCCGATTATACCGGCGCAATCAATCCGGAAGGGGAAGCCGGAGAAGTGAATGTCGTTCTCGACGCAGACAGCACGTGGACACTGACGGCCGACTCTTATATCACTTCCTTTACTGGGGACACTTCACAGATCACTGCAAACGGCTATCATCTTTATGTGAACGGAGAAGCTATCGTTTAATGCATAGGCAATCGCTTAATGTGTAAGCCATTTCTTGGAAAAGTTGTGCTTGACGACGTGAGATTCGATCAGCCGCATGGCAGATCCGTCCCCTTTGATCCGAAAAAAGCCTCCAGGCAGAAATTTACCCATATTTGAAGCGTTTTTCTGCTTTTGGCTCCTTCATCCGGTTCATTTCAGGATCAAATCGCATGAATCCGGCTCCCAACAAAGACCCCCATGGAATAAAAGCAGAAAAACAAGAGGAAATTGAACGATTTTCTGCGAAAATGAACACAAGAAGCAGAAAAACACCTTAAAAGCGCAGCTTTTTCTGCCAGACGGCTATCTGAAGACTACAAAATGAAAACCACCATGCAAAAAGGACTTCCGATCCGCTTGCTGCACATCGCACAGCCGGTCGGAAGTCCTTCGTATGTCTGGCAAACCGCGAACACCTCAGTTTTAGGCCTGCAACCACCCCAGCCCTGGGCTTGCGAAGGTCTCAGCTCTGGGCTTGCAAACGCCTCAGCTCTGAGTCTTCCCTTTCTCCACGAACTGTCCGTTGACCTTGAGGATCGTGCGGGGCAGGGCATCCTTGCTGTTTTTCCACGGCTTGTCCGCGTAACGGTAGTCGAATTTGAGCGTGAACCATTCGAGCTCGTCCGCCATGCGGGTCAGGTTGTCTTTCTCCTGCGCCTTCAGAATATCCAGAAACTCGGTCAGTGAAGATCCGCTCAGATAATTCGGCGCGGAGTCGAGCAGCATGAGATAGTGGTCGAGGCAGTAGCCCTTACCGTTTCGGAAAACCTCCTGGAAGCTGGAATCCTTCTTCCAGAGATAGAAATATGTCGCGACATAATGCTTGAAGAATCCGTTCATCCGGTCGCAGATAAAGCAGGAATCGTTCCACTTATCGCGAAGCGCGGCGGTCTCGGACCCTTCCGTCTGCTTCTTGGAGAACCAGCCTTTCTTGACGGGCCCGTCCGCAAGCGCGTCGAGCTGGGAGATGCGGTGCTTCAGGTGAGAGTGCATCATCAGCGCAAGCCCGAGTGAGTTGCCTTTTTCATAGAGCATCTTCAGATGCGGCTTGCAGAAGCCTTTCTCATTGGTCTCGCCGCGCACATCCTCTTCCATATAGGAGGGACTCAATACAAAGCCGATGCTGTCGGATTCAAGCTTCTGCAGCATGGAGCAGAAAGAACATTCGGTGCCGGCCTGCATGCCGTCCATTACGGGTATGGTATAGATTTCTTCTTTCATCGCGGATTCTCCTGATCATTTTTCTCTATTATACCGAATCCGGAACGATTTGTCCATAAAAAGACCTTGTCACTTTTTCTGTTTTGGATTATAATAGAAGCTGTGAGTTCAGATTATTGTCAGAAAGGATGAATATCGAAATGAGTGCTTTTTTGGACAGTGTCAAAGCAAGAGCAAAACAGGACAAGAAGACCATCGTACTGCCGGAGTCTATGGACCGCCGTACGTTTGAGGCCGCGGCTACGGTTCTGAAGGAAGGAATCGCTGACCTCGTCATCGTCGGATCTCCCGAGGAAGTTGCCAAGTACGGAGAGGGACTGGATCTGACCGGTGCCACCTTCATTGATCCCGCGACCAGCGACAAGACCGAAGGATATATTCAGAAGCTCGTCGAGCTTCGTCAGAAGAAGGGTATGACCTATGATCAGGCCAAGGCTCTGATCCTGGGCGACTATATGTATTTTGCCTGCATGATGGTTAAAATGGGCGAGGCTGACGGCGTTGTATCCGGTGCCTGCCATTCTACCGCCAACACCCTGCGTCCCGCGCTGCAGATCATCAAGACCGCTCCGGGAACCATGCTGGTATCCGCTTTCTTCGTCATCGTAGTTCCGAACTGCGAGTATGGCGCGAACGGCGCGTTCATCTTCGCCGATTCCGGTCTGGTACAGGATCCGAATCCGGAAGAGCTGGCCGCTATCGCTAAGTCTTCTGCGGATTCCTTCCAGCTGCTGGTTCAGGAAGAGCCCATCGTCGCGATGCTGTCTCATTCCACCAAGGGCAGCGCTAAGCACGCGCTGGTCGACAAGGTCCTTGAGGCTACCGCGATCGCCAAGGAGAAGTATCCCGAGATCAAGCTGGACGGCGAGCTGCAGCTTGACGCGGCCATCGTACCTTCCGTTGGCGCTTCCAAGGCTCCCGGATCTGATGTCGCAGGTCATGCGAACGTTCTGATGTTCCCGAACCTTGACGCCGGCAACATCGGCTACAAGCTGGCGCAGAGACTGGCCAAGGCCGAAGCTTACGGACCTATCACCCAGGGCGTTGCCGCTCCGATCAACGATCTGTCCCGCGGATGCTCCGCTGAGGATATCGTCGGTGTTGTCGCGATCACGGCCGTACAGGCGCAGGCCGCGAAGAAAGAATAAAGGAGAAGCGTTATGAAAAAAGTACTTGTTATCAACTGCGGTAGTTCTTCCCTTAAATATCAGCTGATCGACATGGAGACCGAGGCTGTTGAGGCCAAAGGTCTTGCCGAGAGAATCGGTATCGACGGACGTCTGAAGCATACGCCGGCCGGCAAGGACGCTGTTGTCATCGAAGAGGCTATGCCGGATCACAACAAGGCCGTTGAGCTCGTTCTGGCGGCTCTGACGAGCCCCGAGTACGGCGTAATCAAGGATATGTCCGAGATCACGGCTGTCGGCCACCGCGTAGTCCATGGCGGAGAGAAGTTCAACAAATCCGTTCTGATCACAGAGGACGTTATCAAGGCAATCGAAGAGTGCTCTGATCTGGCTCCGCTGCACAATCCGGCGAACCTGATCGGTATCCGCGCGTGCCAGAAGCTGATGCCCGGCACCCCGATGGTAGCTGTTTTCGACACTGCTTTCCATCAGACCATGCCGGAAAAAGCTTTCCTGTACGCGATTCCTTACAAATATTATGAGAAGTACGGTATCCGCCGTTACGGATTCCACGGCACCAGCCATCGTTACGTATCCGAGCGCACGGCAGCTCTGATGGGCAAGAAGCCCGAAGAGATCCGCACCGTCGTCTGCCATCTGGGCAACGGCGCAAGCGTCTGCGCTGTCGATCACGGCAAGTCCGTTGACACCTCCATGGGTCTGACACCTCTGGAAGGCCTGATCATGGGAACCCGCAGCGGAGACATGGATCCCGCGATCCTGTCCTATCTGATGGGCAAGGAGCATATGAATATCGACCAGATGATGGACGTTCTGAACAAGAAGTCCGGCGTCCTGGGGCTGTCCGGCATCTCCAGCGACTTCCGCGACATCGAAGCTGGCCAGAAGGAAGGCAATGCCGGAGCGAAGCGCGCAAACGACGCTTTTGTCTACCGTGTAGCCAAGTTCATCGGTGCTTATGCGGCAGCGATGAACGGTATCGACGCGATCGCTTTCACGGCCGGTCTTGGCGAGAACAACGCCGCCGTCCGTAAGGAGATCTGCTCCTATCTGGGATTCATGGGCGTTAAGATCTGCGACAAGCGCAATGCTGTCCGCGGCACCGAGGCTCTGATCTCTACCGATGATTCCAAGGTCAGCGTGTTCCTGATCCCGACGAATGAGGAGCTCATGATCGCGCGCGACACGATGGAGCTTGTGGGATAAACGTCATGAAAATCATCGATGCGCATACGCATCCGTTTCTGAACGAACTGGAGCGGACCGGTGCTTACGGTGAGTTCATTACGGACATGGATTATTTTGCCGACGATATGGCGCGCAGCGGGATCGAGCATTTCTGCGGTTCCGTGATCCGCCACATCGACGGTACAGAGTGGGCACCGGTGCAGGAGATGAACCGCCACGCCCTGGCGATCTGGGAGAAATTCCCGGACACCTATACACCTGGTTTTCACATTCATCCGATCTTTCCAAAGGAATCCTGCGAAGAGATCGAGTACATGGCAAGCCGCGGCGTTAAGTTGATCGGCGAGCTGGTACCGTATTTCATGCGCTGGCGTTCCTATGCGGATCCGAGGCTGGAGGAGGTCTTCCATCTGGCGGAGGAGAAGGGCATGACGGTAAACGTCCACCCGACTGATGACGAGGATCTGGAAGCTTTCATGAACAAGTATCCGAAGCTCTCGATCATCGTCGCGCATCCGCGGGACGGTAAGGATTATATGGAGAACCTGGCGCGTCTGGAGCGTCATCCGAACGTGAATCTGGATCTCTCCGGTACGGGAATGTTCCGCTACGGCATGCTGCGTCACGGCGTGAAAAAGCTCGGCAGCGAGCGCTTCCTGTTCGGGACGGATTATCCGATCTGCAATCCCGGAATGTACGTCGAGGCCGTCCTCTTCGAGAAGATCACCGACGAAGAGATGGAGAATATCTTCCAGAAAAACGCCGAACGGCTGATCCTGCATAAAGAGCTCTAAAGCCAGTAAGAGGCTCTGAAAAGATTTCTGATTTGAAGTTTTCATAAAAGCCTGACTTCCATCGAGCGCCCTTTATAATAAGCGCGAGAAGGAAGCCAGGCTTTTATCGTTTTCTTGACAGAAGATACAGGATAGATTACAATATTATCCAGAGAGAAACGTTGTTTATGAAGGATTATATGGTGGAGGATCGGCCATGAAAAAATCGATAAAATGGATTCTGGCGGCTTTAGCTGTTCTTGTGATTGCCGGGTTTCTGATCTGGAAATTCTGGCTGCCGACGCTGCTCATCGACGGACCGGGGATGGTGTATGAAGATGAGATCGTAAGTATTACTTATGATTCAGGAGTATATCCCGGAGGAACTCTGTATACTATGAGAGTCAGCAGAAACGATCAGAATCTGACAGAAGTTACTGTCCGAAGAATCGCTTATGAAAACGCTGTTCCGGTGAATCGCGTTTTTACGGTTGATAAGGACGTTATTAAGGATATTACAGAGATAATAGACAAGTATAATCTTACAGAGAACTCGGATGATGACAGTCAAGTAAATGGGAATGCCACAGGTGAGATTGTTTCGACAACGACGATTGAATACAGATACAGACCTGCTGTTGTTATCGATATGAAATATCAGAGCAGTGAGCCGGAAAAGAACGGATATCTGGCGCTGCGAAACTATCTGTTTCGACTGGATGAAGGTTTGGGCGTTCAGTACACGGATAATATGGACCCGTTTATCGACTATAAACTGAATACACTGGAAGGAGTATCTATTTCGCTTTCATCGATTACAAGAAAAGGGTGTACCTGTACATTCACGAATCTGTCGGATAAGAAATGCACATATGGAGATTTTTTTATTCTTTATAAGCTCGATGATAACGGACAGTGGATCGGACTTGAATATATTACTCCGCATGCCGCGTTTAATGCGATAGCCTATATTCTGAAAAAAAGTGAATCAGCCGATAAAGATTATGACTGGGGATGGCTGTACGGATCCCTTCCGAAAGGGAGATATCTCTTTATCGTCGACATCACTCCAGACGGCTACAGAGAACCATTCTACTTATCCCAGGAATTCGAAATCAGCTAACAAAAAAGTTTCCAGCCCGCAACGAGCGCCTTCCAATTGACATTGTGTAAAAAAGATTCAGGCCTGCATCAAATGCCTTCCAATTGACATTATTAATTAATAAAGATTCAGGCCTGCATCGAATGCCTTTCAAATGAGCATGAGATGCAGGCCTGAATCTTTGATTTATAATGTCTTACTCTCGCCGAATTCCGCGAGCTGGAGTCCCGGATTGCGGTCCTTGAGCATCTGCAGGCTCCATTCGTGGGAGTAGATGATCATGTATTTGCCGGAAAAATCCTGGATCAGCCTTGCGTCCGTCGTCAGATAGAGGCTCGGAGGCGATTCGGGATCCGTTTCATTGGTGATCCAGCGAATATACTCCTGCGGCATTTCATCGAGTCTTACCTCGATATTGTACTCGGTATTCAGACGGTACTTGAGAACGTCAAACTGCAGCGGGCCGACAACGCCGACGATGATCTCTTCCATGCCGCGGCCGGGATCCTGGAACATCTGGATCGCACCTTCCTGAGCGATCTGTGTGGTGCCCTTCAGGAACTGTTTGCGCTTCAGCGTATCGAGCTGGCGCAGATGGGCGAAGTGCTCCGGCGCGAAGGTCGGAATGCCGGTAAAACGCCAATGCTCCGCGGGATCGCAGACCGTGTCGCCGATCGAGAAGATGCCCGGATCAAAGACACCGATAATGTCCCCGGCGTACGCTTCCTGAATGACCGTGCGGTCCTGCGCCATCAGCTGCTGCGGCTGGGAGAGACGCATCTTGCGGTTGCCCTGCTGGTGAACGACTTCCATATCCTTGTCAAAACGTCCTGAGCAGATCCGCATGAAAGCGATCCTGTCGCGGTGGGCTTTGTTCATATTCGCCTGAATCTTAAAGACAAACGCGGAGAAATGCGGATTGAACGGATCGACGACTTCATGGTCGGAGGTCTCACGCGCAAGCGGCGGAGGCGTCAGCCGCAGGAATTCTTTCAGGAACGGTTCCACACCGAAATTGGTCAGCGCGGATCCGAAGAAGACGGGGGACAGATTGCCGTGCTCGATCTCGTTGACGTCAAATTCATAATTCGCGCCGTCCAGAAGCTCGATATCATCGCTCAGCGTCTGATGCGCTTCCTGTCCGATCATTTCATCGAGATTGGGATCGCCGAGCTGCACTTCGGTGCTCTCGGCCTTGTGCGCGCCGCCGTGGGACGTGAAGAAAACGATCTCCTGATTCTGACGGTCATAGACGCCTTTGAAGCTTTTGCCGGAGCCGATGGGCCAGTTCATCGGATAGGTGTGGATGCCCAGCTCGTTCTCGATCTCGTCCATCAGATCAAAGGGATTGCGGGCCTCGCGGTCCATTTTGTTGATAAAGGTAAAGACCGGAATATGCCGCATGACACAGACCTTGAAGAGCTTGCGGGTCTGTGCCTCAACGCCCTTGGAGGCGTCGATGACCATGACAGCGGAGTCGGCCGCCATCAGTGTACGGTAGGTATCCTCGGAGAAATCCTGATGTCCAGGCGTATCCAGAATGTTGATGCAATATCCGTTATAGTTGAACTGCATGACGGAAGAAGTGACGGAGATACCACGCTGTTTCTCGATCTCCATCCAGTCGGAGACGGCGTGACGAGCCGCGGCCTTGCCCTTGACGGCACCGGCCAGCTGGATTGCTCCGCCGTAGAGGAGAAACTTCTCCGTGAGAGTGGTCTTACCGGCATCCGGATGGGAAATGATCGCGAATGTGCGGCGTTTTTCTATATCTGCTCTGATATCGTTAGCCAAAATAAACCTTCCTTCCTGCGCGGATAACGGGAATTCCGCACACGGGGTTCATTATAGCATGCTTTCACGCCTCACGCAAGAAAAGCATTGCTTTTTTATGGGATTTTTGGTATAGTAGTAGAGACGAACATCTGTTCATGGAAGGAGGGTGAGATCTGTGACGATCGGAATAATCGGCGGCGGTCCGGCAGGGCTCGCGGCGGCGATTACAGCTGCGCAGGCAGGAGCATCGGTTACGCTTCTGGAGAAGATGAACCGTGTCGGGCGCAAGCTGCTTACGACCGGTAACGGACGGTGCAATCTCTCCAATGAAGACACGGATCTTGCTCATTATCACGGAGCTCCTGCCTTTATTCAGAAGGTATTCGAGCAGGTCGCTCCGGAGGATGTTCTGAACTTCTGGGACGGACTCGGGCTTCGCTTTACGACGGAGAATGGACGTATCTATCCGATGTCTCTGCAGGCTTCGTCTGCACTGGACGCCATGCGTCTCGAGGCGGAGCGGCTTGGCGTGCGGATTCTGTGTGAAACACCGGTCCGTACGATCAGGCGCAGCAAGGGCGGCTGGATGACGGGTAGCGGGGATAGTTCCGTCGGGCCGTTTGATCAGCTGATCCTGACGGTGGGCGGTAAAGCTTCTCCACAGCTTGGAGCGGACGGGGACGTGATTCCCCTCGCGAAACAGCTGCACCATACGGTGTGTCCGCTGCGACCGGCTCTTGTGAAGCTGAAATGTGCGAGCCCGTATCTGAAGTCGCTTGCGGGCTGTCGGCTTGACGCTCTCGCGGTACTGCGTTCGAATGGGACGGAGATCGATGAGCGGTTTGGGGAAGTGCTTTTTACCGAAGAAGGCCTGTCCGGACCACCGATTCTGGACCTTTCCAGACAGGCGCTGGAGCCTGGGCGGGAAGCGGAGATTACCATCGTCCTGTTTCCGGAGATGAACGCGGGCGAGTGCTTCGCGATGATTGAGGAGCGCTGCAGACGTTTTCCGTACATGACGCTGCCCGAGATGCTCTCCGGTATCCTAAACAAACGGCTGATCGTGCCGCTTATCAAGGAAGCTGGGCTGAATCTCCAGATGACGGCGGGCGAGCTCAATAAAAGACAGATCGGCGCGCTGTCCGGGCTCCTGCGGGAATGGACTTTCCCTGTTATCGGGGACGGAGGCTGGCGGGACGCGCAGATCACGGTCGGCGGTATCGCGACGGAGGAGATCGATCCGCAGAAAATGAGCTCCCGTAAAGAGAAGAACTGCTATTTCGCAGGGGAAGCGATCGACGTGGACGGTGACTGCGGCGGCTATAATCTGCTGTGGGCTGTCGCGACCGGAATCCTGGCCGGGCGGAGCGCTTCGCAGGAGCATATCGGATGAGAGCGCGCGATTTTAGTATCGATGTACAGGGAGACAACGTAGATAAAAAGGAGCTTCGGCGAGCGGCTGCAGCCAGCAGAGATGCTCTGTCAGAGGAAGAACGTATGGACGCGACGGAAGGGATCCTCTGGAGCCTCTTGATGCTTCCTGAGTACGAGCGGGCGGAGACGGTTTTCCTGTATGACGGATTCGGCAGTGAGCCCTACACCCGCATGTGGGCACGGTATTTTCTGCAAAAAGGCAAGCAGATCGTCTACCCAAGAACGGCGGGAAGCGGTATAATGGATTTCTATCAGGTCGCATCGATGGACGATCTCGTATCCGGACGGTTTGGAATTCAGGAGCCGGACGTGCATTGTCCACTTGTTACGCCGCAGAAAGGCGACCTGATTCTCACACCGGGACTGCTGTTTGACGCAACGGGACATCGCCTCGGATACGGCGGCGGATTTTATGACAGATATAAAGAAAGGTTCCCGGAAGCGGTCTATATCGGCGCGGCTTTTGACATCAGCCGTATAGACTTCCTGCTGCCCGCGGAACCATGGGATATGACGCTGGACGGACTTGTAACGGAGGCCGGGATCTGGCGCTTTACGAATAACGAATTGAGTACAGAAAGGGAACAGTCATGATTGCTTATGTTAGCGGGCTGCTTGCGGATATTGAAGCATCCAGCGCGGTCGTCGACGTAAATGGAATCGGTTACCGTGTCTTTACACCGGTGCGGGAGGATCTTGTACGGATCGGAGTCGGCAATAAGATTACACTTTATACGTATCTGAAGGTCAGCGAGGACGATATGCAGCTTTACGGATTTATCCGCAAGAGCGATCTGGATCTGTTCAGGCTGCTGATCGGAGTGAACGGGGTCGGACCGCGTTACGCGCTGGCGATTCTGACACAGATGGAGTCCGATACGGTATCTTTTGCGATCGCTTCGGGAGACTATAAAGCCCTGACAAAAGTATCCGGAATCGGCGCGAAGACCGCACAGAGGATCGTTCTGGACCTGAAGGATAAGGTCGGAATGCCGGAACGTCCGGATACGAGTAGTGCTGCGGCTATCACATCCGCTGCTTCCGGAACCGGTGTAGCTGCAGAGGCGGCCGCTGCGATGGAGGCACTCGGCTATTCGCATACAGAGGCGATGCAGGTCCTTTCCCGCATCGATACGGAGGGCCGCACTGTCGAACAGATTCTGAAAGAAGCTTTGAAACAGCTTGCAATCATGTAAGGAGGGCGCACATTGGAGATCAAGGATTTAGAGCGGATCGTGGATTCACGTTCCCGCCAGGAAGAGGAAGAGACAGAGAAAAGCCTGCGTCCCCGTACCTTTGAAGATTACTTCGGACAGGAAGAGATCAAACGAAATCTTGATGTCTTTATCAAAGCCGCGAAAATGCGGCATGAACCGTTGGACCATATCCTTTTCTACGGCCCTCCGGGACTGGGAAAAACGACGCTTGCGGGTATTATTGCCAACGAAATGGGTGTCAATATCCGTGTAACGACCGGTCCGGCGATCGAGCGGCCCGGCGATATGGCCGCGGTGCTCAACAATCTCGCGGAAGGAGATATCCTCTTCATCGATGAGATTCATCGTCTGAACCGGCAGGTGGAAGAGATCCTGTACCCCGCGATGGAGGACTATGTCATCGACATCATGATCGGCAAAGGAGCGGCGGCCAAGTCGCTTCGCATCGATCTGCCGAAATTCACGCTGATCGGCGCGACGACGCGTGTCGGACTCCTGTCCGCACCGCTGCGGGACCGTTTCGGAATGGTCAATCACATGGAATTCTACACACCTGCGGAACTGGGACAGATCGTTATGCATTCCGCGCATATGCTGGACGTGGATATTACAAAGGAAGGTGCGGAAGAGATCGCAAGCCGCAGCCGTGGTACGCCGAGACTGGCAAACCGCCTGCTGAAGCGCGTCCGCGACTTCGCTACTGTCGTCTATGAGGGCAAAATCACGCTTGAGACGGCCAGATTCGCGCTGGACGCGCTGAAGGTCGATCCCTGCGGACTGGATACCATGGATCACCGGCTGATGAATACGCTTATCGATGTCTTCAACGGCGGGCCGGTCGGTCTGGAGACACTCGCGGCCGCGATCGGAGAGGATTCGGGCACGATTGAGGACGTCTGCGAGCCTTATCTGATGCAGCAGGGTTTCCTGCAGAGAACACCCCGCGGACGCATGGTTACAAGGAAGAGTCTGGATTATTTCCACAAAACACTCCAGCCCGGAGCTGCCGCGTTAGCGGATGAGGAGGCTGCCGGCAGTCATAAACACGGGAAAGACCCACAGCAGATGGGACTTTTCGGAAAGGATACGGAATGAGAAAGATTCCGGAGCTGCTCGCGCCTGCGGGCAGTCTCGCGATCGCCAAGGGGGCCGTTGACGCCGGCGCGGACGCGGTCTATTTTGGCGGGACACTTTTCAGCGCGAGAGCGGGCGCTGTGAATCTGACGAATGAGGAGATCCGTGAGGCGGTCGAATACTGCGCTCCGCGGGGAGCACAGACCTATCTGGCGCTCAATATCATGATCAAGCCGCAGGAGTTCGACGAGATGGCACGTTTCGTTGACGCGGTCGTGCCTCTGGGTATCTCGGGACTGATCATGCAGGACGTCGGAGCGGCTGCCTATGTGCACGCCAGATTCCCGGAGATCCCGATCTCGGCCAGTACACAGATGACGATCGGTACCGTCAGCGGCGCGAAATGGGCTAAAGAAGCCGGTTATTCGCGTGTCGTGCTGGCGAGAGAGGTTCCGCTCGAGGCGGTACGCAGAATCCGGGAAGAAGCCGGAATCGAGACAGAGATTTTCGTACACGGGGCGCTTTGCTATTCCGTGTCCGGACAATGCCTGATGAGCTCCATGATCGGCGGACGCAGCGGAAACAGAGGGCGCTGCGCGCAGAGCTGCCGTCTTTCTTACGGTACCAATCTGTACCGTTCGCCCCGTCATGTCATGAATCTGAAGGATATGTGCGGTCTGGCGGATATCCGGCAGATCGTGGAGAGCAAAGCCGATTCTCTGAAGATAGAGGGCAGGCTGAAGAGTCTGCAGTATGTGCAGGGGACAGTTTCTCTGTACCGCAAAGCTTTGGATTATTACGCCGCTACAGGCGATAACTATGTTCCGACGGAAGAAGATATGGAAGAGCTCCAGCTGTTGTTTAACCGCGGAGGTTTTTCCAAAGGATATCTCTTCGGACGAACGGACAACATGATCTATGCGGACAGCCCGAAGCATTCCGGCATTCACGCGGGGACGGTCCGCAATGTGGCCCGCGGCCAGGCAGAAATCCGTTTTGACGCGGACGTTAAGCCGGGCGATACGATCGAGATCCGGAACGGCAGGGAGCCGTATCCTTCTTTTATTGTATATGAAAAAGGACTGCAGGGCGACCGGTATATGCTGGAGCTGGAATCCGGCCGCAGCACCGGCGTGGAAAGCCGTCGTATGGATGTGGCAAAAGGTCAGGAGGTCCGTCTGCTTGTCCGGAAGTCGCTGGCGGATGAAATCACGAAATTATTTGAACCGCGCAAACGGCCTGTCACAATGCATGTGGAGATCCGGGAGGGACGGAAACCGGTTCTAACGATGCGGCATTCGACCGCGGAGGTACAGGTTGTCGGCAAGGACATCATTGCGTCCGCGCAGACCCGAGCGGC
>CACZPA010000070.1 GCA_902782895.1 uncultured Eubacteriales bacterium | reverse complement strand
TTCAAGGCGTCCGGATTCTATATCATGCGGACGGGCTGGGGAGAGAAGGACAGCTATTTCGCGCTGCAGGGCCTGCGGATCGAGCGCGGCGAGCATACAGCGCATGTGCACAACGATACGGGACACTTTGAGCTGCAGATCGGCGGGACGGATGTTCTGGTCGATACAGGACGTTTCATCTATGGATTTACCGCCTGGCAGCCGTGGCGTGATTATTTCATGTCCTCCAGAGCGCATAATACGCTGGAAGTGGAGAACCGCGTGATGGGCCGTGTTCCCGGCGACAGAGAATTCTGCGCGCGCGCGTGGCTGCACCGCTTTGAAGAGGGCAAGGTCGCGGACGATACCGGTAAGGAGATCGGCTATCAGCTGATCGATATGTCCCACAACGGCTATGCTTATGCGGAGGATCCGATGAATCACCGCCGCATGGCCGCGCGGATCGACGGAGACATTTTCGGCCTGG
This sequence comes from uncultured Eubacteriales bacterium, assembly GCA_902782895.1. Taxonomy (GTDB): domain Bacteria; phylum Bacillota; class Clostridia; order Lachnospirales; family Bianqueaceae; genus RUG12817. The sequence continues at coordinate 5,064 of CACZPA010000070.1, read as the reverse complement.
CGGATGAGGTGACAGGACTTGCGCTTACCGAGCATGACATCAATCTTTGGTTCAATTTCGCGCCGGGCGAGCTCGAGGTAGACGGCAAGCAGGCAATCTATACGACGGAGAAAGGCGAGCGCTTTGTCATCGCCGTTCTGACGCCGGAGGACGCGAATCCGGGCGTAACGCCGCAGCTGAAGGGTTACAAGGGCGATCTGGATCCGATCGGCGGCTGGGTATCCTATGGATACGCCGTTAAAGAACCGTCCCCGCAGCTTTCCGTAACCTATCACTGTGCCGCGCCGATGCGTTCTGTCATCGCGATCGCTCCGGAAGCGGCCTGGAACGCGGCCGATAAGGAGAGCGTCAAGGCCGTATTCAGCAAGCTTTTCTGCACAAAATAAACATCGGAAGAGGAAGTTATGGTTATTCTGGTCGATATGGACGATACCATGGAACAGCTGCTCGCGGCCTGGGTCCGGGGCGTCAACGAAAGATACGGGACGGATACGGCTTATGACGAAATCGTGACCTGGGACGTCTCAGCGGCTTTTCCCGGACTGACGCACGATCAGGTCTACGCGATACCGGAAGAACCCGGTTTCTGGGGCAAGGTCGAGCCGATGCCCGGCGCCGTGGAGGCCCTGAAGCGGCTGATCGCGGCTGGGCACGAGATCTATATCGTGACCGCGGCGACGCATGAGTCGCTGTCGGAGAAGATGAGCGATCTGCTGTTCCGCTGGTTTCCCTTTATCTCCTGGGATCATGTGATCATCACCAGCCGTAAGCAGATGATCCGCGGAGACGTCCTGATCGACGACGGAATCCATAATCTGGAGGGCGGCAGCTACGCGAAGATCCTGATGACCGCGCCGCACAATGTGCATTATGACGCGGAAAGCGCCGGTATGATCCGGGTCCGTAACTGGGACGAGATTGAGGAAGCGGTCCGGACTCTGGAGCGGGAAGCCGGGAAAGCGCAGGCAGGCGCCTGATATCCACATAATAAAAAACGCCAGGCAGTTTCGAGAGATGCTGTCTGGCGTTCAGTGTTTATAGAATTCTTTCAGAGAGAAGCGTCCGGGACGGATCCGGTCATCCGGAATCTCTAGCTCGTATTTCTCATAGCAGTTGATGATCTGTGTATTGCCGTAGGTCTGTATGCGCTTGAAGTTGTAGATGTAATCAGCGTGCACATGACCGTGCAGCATATATTCCGGCTGATAGCGGTCCATCAGTCCGCGGAAACACTCGAATCCCTGGTGGCAGAGGTCTTTCCCGTCGCCAAGCTCGTACGCCGGCGCGTGTGTCAGCAAAATGTCAAAGCCATGGGAGCGGTGGAGCTTGCCGCGCAGATGCAGGATGCGGCGGAGCATTTCCTTCTCTGTGTATTGATAATTGCCGGGACGGTACCGCATGGAACCGCCGAGGCCGAGGATCCGGATTCCGTTGAAATCCACGAGTCGGTCGTCGATGCAGAAGCAGCCCTCCGGGGGACGGACGTCGTAGCGCTCATCGTGATTGCCGTGCACATAGAGCACAGGGGCTTTGGTAAAGGTGGCAAGGAAGGAGAGGTATTCCGCCTTCAGATCGCCGCAGGAAAGGATCAGAGAATAGGGCTCGAGCATGCCTTCTTTATAATGATCCCAGAGGAAACGGGACTAAATATCGCTGAGAACCAGAATTTTCATACAAAACCAGCCCGACCCGCAGATCGGCTTGCCTCCTTTCCTTCAGAAGTCCGTACAGATATAACCGGAATTATTATACCATAAAATCCCGGATTCGCAAACATTAAAATTACAGGCAGAGGAATCTTGTCTTTTTTCTGCAGTTGTGATACACTTCGGATAACACATATATCGTGACAGGGAGGATATAATATGCAGTTAAAACATATCTGGGACCAGCCCGGCAGCATCTGTGAAAACAGACTTGCACCCCGCTCTTGGTATATTCCCTTTCAGGAAGGAACGGATCCCGATCCGCTGAGCGGTTATCGGTCCGAGCTTGTAAAAGATCTTGCCGGCGCGTGGAGTTTCCGGCTTTTTGACTGTCCGGAGGCGCTCCCGGACGGATGTACTTTGGAAGAGTATGATACGGCACAGATGGACAGCCTTCCGGTGCCGTCCTGCTGGCAGATGTACGGCTATGACCAGTGCCAGTATACGAATGTACGGTATCCTTTCCCCTGCGATCCGCCGCATGTACCGGCAGAGAACCCGACAGGCCTGTATATCCGTGATTTTACGCTTCCTGCGGACTGGGACGGAGCACAGCAGACCATCGTTTTTGAAGGCGTGAATTCCTGCCTGATGCTCTGGGCGAACGGCAAATATATCGGATACTCCAAGGGAAGCCGTATTCCGGCCGAGTTTGATCTGACCGGCATCCTGCGTCCGGGACATAACCGGATCACCGCGGTTGTTCTGAAGTGGTGCGACGGGACGTATCTGGAGGATCAGGACTGCTTCCGTTATTCGGGAATTTTCCGCAATGTCTATCTGCTGAAGCGCGCGGCAGGACATATTGTCGATTACATGGTAACGGCGGATCCGGACAGCGGAGAGGTCGTGATCGAAGTCCATGCCGCAGGCAAGGGCAAGATCAAAGCGGAACTGTACGCTCCCGGCAAAGCCGCGGACGCGAGACCGGATGCCGTCGCGACCGCCGACGCGGACGCGAACGGCGACGCGACGATCCGTTTTACCGTCAAAAAGCCTGTTCTCTGGAACGCAGAGCATCCGGAGCTTTACCGTGTGATCCTCCGCAAAGCCGGTGAGGTCATTGCGGTGCAGACAGGCTTCCGCAAAGCGGAGATCCGCGATGGCGTGTTCTATTTCAACGACAGAGCGATCAAGCTGAAGGGTGTGAATCGCCATGATTCGAATCCGCTGACCGGACAGACGGTTTCTCTGGAGGATATGCGTAAAGACCTTGTGCTGATGAAACAGCATAACGTGAATACGATCCGTACGTCTCATTACCCAAATGATCCGCGCTTCCTGGAGCTTGCGGGACGGATGGGCTTCTATGTGATGGATGAATGCGATCTGGAGTCGCACGGCGCGTGGTCTAACGGTATCAATCTGCCGGATGATCCGGAATGGAAGGAAGCCTGCGTAGACCGTATGAAACGCATGGTGGAGCGCGACAAGAACCAGCCGGCCGTTATCTTCTGGTCGCTCGGCAATGAGTCCGACTTCGGACACAATCATTTCGCCATGGCTGATTACGCGAGAAAGCACGGCGGCAAGAGGCTTGTCCACTATGAGGGACAGTTCCACCGTCAGGAGCTTGGCGATGAGTGCATCGATATGAACAGCCGCATGTATCCGGCCATCAGCTGGATGAAAGAATACGTAGCGAATCCGGACCAGAAGAAGCCTCTGTTCCTTTGCGAGTACGTGCACTGCATGGGCAACGGCCCCGGAGATCCAGCCGATTACTGGGATCTGATCTACCGTGAGCCGAAGCTGATGGGCGGCTGCGCCTGGGAGTGGTGCGATCACGCGATACTGGCGAAAAAGCTTCCGGACGGGACGGTTAAACCGGCCAGAGCACTGCGGGGACAGGAGGGCCAGGAATTCTACGCTTACGGCGGAGATTTCGGCGAATGGCCGCATGACGCGAACTTCTGCATGGACGGTCTGGTTTATCCGGACCGCACCCCGCATACCGGGCTGCGTGAGTATAAATTCGTAATCGCACCGGTTAATTTCGCGTTTCCGGATCCGAACGGCAAGATTGTTCAGGTGATCAACCGGTATGATTTCTCCGATCTGTCCGGACTGAAGCTGCGCTGGACCGTGGAGCAGAACGGTATTCGCGTCGCGGGCGGACTGCGCGAATTCCCGGATGTCGCGCCGGGGGAGAGCGCGGATGTACGTCTGCAGTATACGCTTCCAAAGGGCGGGACGGTGATCCTGCGGGCGGAAGCGATCACAAAGGACGGGAATCCGTATTTTGCCGTGGGCGAAGTCATCGCGAGAGACGAGAAAGAGCTTTCCCGTGAGAAGATGGCACTGTCCGTCGCGGCGGAAGCCGGCCCGATGGAGATCTGGAAGAAGGACGGCAGGATCTATCTCAAGGGACAGAATTTCTGCTATATCTTCGGAGAGTATACCGGCCTTCCGCAGAGCCTTATGGTAGAGGGCAGAGAGCTGCTGGCGGGACCGGCTGAACTCTCGATCTTCCGCGCGCCGATCGACAATGACCGCAACGTCATCCACGAGTGGGAGATGTTCGGCATCGATAAGGCGCAGACCCGGCTTGAAAAGATGGATATCTACGATGCCCGGCCGGAGGAGATCACGTTCCATACACGTCACGTGCTGGCAGCCGCTTCGATGCTGCCGATCGCGGTTGTGACGAGCAGCTGGACCGTGACCGGTGACGGCAGAATCAAACTGGCGCAGGATGTCAGCGTGCGCGACGAGACGGAGAGAGAACTGCTGCGAATGAATAACGGCGTAAAGAACGAGGACGGTTCTTTCGACAGAAAGCTGTACCTGCCTCGTTACGGACTGCTGCTGCCGCTGCAGGAGGACTTTAACCGTGTCCGCTACTTTGGATACGGCCCGGATGAGAGCTACAGGGACAAACATCACGCTTCTTACAAGTCACTCTTTGCCGGCACGGCCGAGGGGCTTTTCGAGAACTATCTGAAGCCGCAGGAGAACGGCGCGCACTACGATACGCAGTGGGTTTCCGTAAGGGATTCGAACGGATTCGGAATCGAAGCCGCCGGAGATACCTTCTCCTTCAACGCGAGTCCGTATACACCGCATGAGATCGCGGCTTCCGCGCATCCGTATCAGCTCCCCGAAACGCACAGGACGATTCTGATCCTGGATTATGCGCAGAGCGGCTGCGGATCCAATTCCTGCGGACCGCGTCTGCTGCCGCAGTACCAGTTCACGGAGAAGGAATTCCATTTCGAGATCGAGCTGCTGCCGGACCGCAAGGAATAAGCACTAAATCTATTAGCTGAGCAATAAAGGAGAAACATGTACACAGATTCACAAGGCAGGAAATGGTGGAAGGGCAATGTGCATATGCACACAACGCGCAGTGACGGGC
>CACZPA010000069.1 GCA_902782895.1 uncultured Eubacteriales bacterium | reverse complement strand
TCCGAGACCTGCCCGAGCACGCCTTCGCAGCTTGTCCTTGCCAAAGATCTTGTCGAGGAGATGAAGGGCCTCGGCATGGCGGACGCGCACATGGACGCGAACGGCTATGTTTACGGGACGATTCCTGCCAACATCCCGGACTGGAAGGGCATTACGATCGGTTTTATCGCGCATATGGACGTGGTGGACGTCGTTCCTTTTGCGGACATCAAGCCGCGCCTCGTCAAGGATTATGACGGCGGGACGATCGTTCTGAACGAAGAGAAGCAGATTACGATGGGCCCGGACGAGTATCCGGAGCTCGCGAATTATACAGGGAAAACGCTGGTCGTGACAGACGGAACGACGCTGCTCGGCGCGGACGACAAGGCCGGCATCGCGGACATCCTCACGATGGCGGAGTATTTCCAGGCGCATCCGGAAGTACAGCACGGTACGATCAAGGTCGGATTCACCCCGGACGAAGAGATCGGACGCGGCGCGGACCTTTTTGACGTGCCCGGATTCGGCGCGGATTTTGCCTATACGGTCGACGGCGGAGCTTTCGGCGAGGTCGAGTATGAGACCTTCAACGCAGCCAGCGCGAAGCTGACTTTTACCGGCAAGAGCATTCATCCCGGCAGCGCGAAGAACAAGATGATTCATGCGGCGCGGATCGCGATGGAATTCGATCAGATCCTGCCGGCGCAGATGCGTCCCGAATACACCGAGGGCCGCGAGGGCTTCTTCCACCTGACAGAGATGGCAGGGACAGAAGAGAAGGCTACCCTGAGTTATATCCTGCGCGATCATGACCTGAATAAGCTCGCCTGGGAGAAAAAGATGGTCGAGGCAGCCTGTGATCTGATCAATGTGAAGTACGGTGCAGGGACGGTTAAGGCCGAGATCAAGGACAGTTATTACAACATGGTCGAGCAGATCCGCCCGCACTGGCACCTGATCGACATCGCCGGAGAAGAGATCCGCGCGCTCGGCGGGGAGCCCGTGAGCATGCCGGTACGCGGCGGCACCGACGGCAGCCGGCTTTCCTACATGGGTCTGCCGTGCCCGAACCTCGGAACGGGCGGACACAACTGCCACGGCCGTTTTGAGTACGCCTGCGTCGAAGAGATGGAGCAGTGCACCGAGCTGCTCATCCGCATCGCGCTGCGCTACGCGACGCAGAAATAAAACGCGAGGGACGGAACTGTCCGCACAACGGTAGATAAAACAAAAACAACCTTGCCGGAGCATCTTGATTTTTCCGGCAGGGGACACTATAATCAGAACAGAAGGGGACGGATCCGCAGCGAACTGTCCCGGAGAGTCGAAAGGAAGGCAATCAAATGAAAAAAACAGCATTGGTCATTATGGCGGCGGGCATGGGCTCCCGTTACGGCGGCAATAAGCAGGTGGACGGCATCGGACCGAACGGCGAGATCCTGATGGAGTATTCGATTTATGACGCGCTGGAGGCCGGCTTTAACAAGGTCGTCTTTATCATCAAACCCGAGATGAAGGATTCCTTCGCGGAGAAATTCGGCAACAAGATCGCCGAGCACACCGAGGTTGCGTACGTGTTCCAGGCTTTTGACAGCATTCCGTCCTTCTATAAGATCCCGGAGGACCGTGTAAAGCCGTTCGGGACAGGACACGCGCTGCTGTGCGCGAAAGATGTCGTGAATGAGCCCTTTGCGGTTCTGAACGCGGACGACTACTACGGCAAGACCGCTTTCCGCAGCATGTATGAGGAGCTGCAGAAGCTTGCTCCGGAGGGTGAGGCGACGATGGTCGGATACAGCCTGCGCAATACCGTTTCGGAGAACGGCTATGTAACACGCGGCGTCTGCCATGTCGAGAACGGTAAGCTCACCGATGTTGTCGAGACCTTCAAGATCAAGCCCTTCCCGGACGGAACGATCCGTGACGTCAACTTCCGTGAGGAAGGCGATATTCTGGATCCGGACGTACCGGTTTCGATGAATTTCTGGGGATTCACGCCGTGGATCTTTAAGCAGCTGGAAGAAGGCTTCGTACCGTTCCTGAAGAGCATCGAGCCCGGCAACATCAAGGCGGAGTATCTGCTCCCGACCGTTGTCGGCGATCTGATGAAGGCCGGCAAGCTGACGACAAGCGTCCTGCACACCGATTCCGTCTGGTTCGGCGTGACCTATAAGGAAGACAAGGCTTTCGTCCAGGGCGAGCTGAAGAAGCTGCACGATGCCGGCGCTTATCCCGCGAAGCTGTTCTAAAGGCTTTCGCCGGATTATTTGCCTGCCCATTCGTAAGTGCTTTTGTCAGGTCATTCGTCGGATTATTTATCAGGCCGTCTATAAGACGGCTTGTTCATTGCGGTTTAAAGACCGCGATAGGAAGGAGTTTTCTATGCGTTTTCGTCAAATTGTTGCTGTGCTGCTGATTGCGGCAATGATGCTTTCTCTGACTTCCTGTAAGGAGAAGGAGATAACCGAACCGCAGACCTCTGCAGCGCAGTCCGGTAAGGAACAGTCCTCCGGTGCGGAGCAGAAGAATTCGACCGCGGATAAGGAGAAAGAAAGTTCAGCTTTGCCTGAGGAAAGCAAGGACACGGACGTGCCGCCGGATCCGGCAGGCGCGGATTCCGTAAAGACACTGCTGGAAAAGAGTCTGGAGTTTTTCCGCAGCGGACTTGATTACAGCAAGATCGTCGATGTACAGGATCCAGCGGCATATATAGGATATTATCTGATGAAAGTATTCCCTAATGATAATATGAGTTTTGCTGACGCGCGGAAGAGGGCGGCTTACGGTATCTATGAATATCCTGAGAGATTGGAAAAAGACGATGCGGATCTTGCTGCTTTTATCAAGAGTGAAATGAATGTTCAGGATCCGCAGGAGGTCCTCAATGAATATATGAATAATCTGCGGGATGCTTTTAAGAATGGTTCGATTACCAAGGACTCGCCGAATTATGAGAAGCTTTCTGCACTGCTGACAGATTGGGACAAGGGCGTCGATTATATCTTTGAACATTATCCGGAAGTGGCGCAGTTTTATAAGGATAACGGCGTTGTGTTCAGCCTGGATGATGCTATAGAACAAATGAAGAGGTTTGGTCGCTTTGAGCTCTATCACGAAGAACTGCAGGTCTTTGAGGAGCTGGAGTGCGAATATTCTCCTGAAAATGTTACGGTCAGGGACAACGGTGTCTGCAGCTACGATATGGGTAAAGTCATCAAAGGCAACGAAGTGTGGATGATCGAGATGATCTATTATGTGGAAGATCAGATCTATTATCTGGCAGGGTACGACATTACAGTCGGCAGCATGGGCGGCTAAGACCGGACAAATCTATCATGTTTTTATGATATGAAAAGAAGCGCAGACTCTGTTTTTACATATCGATACGCGCCTGAGAAGGGACAGAATCCGTACATCGGATTCATGAGCTTCCAGCATTTCCGCGGCGAGAAGCTTTATGCTGATATCGTTGTGACGCCGGAGGCGAAGATGACCGAGACGGAGCGCGTCGAGTGTTATCCGGTCTCGGCTGACGCGGAGGAGTGCGGGCCTGACGAGGGATATTATCCCGATACGACGATCGTCTATATCCGTGTGCTCTGGAAGGAATTCGAACCGGAGCGCGGCGTGTTTAACTATGAGTTGATCGACAGCATCCTGAATGACGCGAAAATGCACGGCCAGACGCTGATTTTCCGCCTGCTGCCGCACAGTACGCGGGCTTGCGATGACGTTCCGGAATGGCTCAAGTCTCTGGTGGACTGTCCCGAAAGGCCGCCCATGAAGCGCGTGAAGGATTCGCCGACGGATCCACTTTTTATCGAGCTTTTCCTGAACGCGATCCGAAAGCTCGGTGAGCGTTATGATGCCGATCCGACACTTGACGCGATGGATATCTCTCTTCCCGGAGCATGGGGAGAGGGATATAAGCTGGAACTTTATCCGGACAATATCTTTGAACAGATCATGGATACCTACCTGGCGGTGTTTAAGAACACGCAGCTTTTCACGCAGGTCGGCCGTCCAAATCTCGTGGAATACGCGAGAAAGCGCGGCGTAAACGTCGGATGGAGGGGCGACGGCGTGGGCGAGCCCGACCATCTGGAGAATATTTATCCG
>CACZPA010000068.1 GCA_902782895.1 uncultured Eubacteriales bacterium | reverse complement strand
GCAAGAATAATCTGTAAAAACTCTTGACGAATCGGCTGATATACATTATAATATGTATGCTTTGAGAAAAGCATCTGGGTATAGCTCAGTTTGGTAGAGCGCTTGAATGGGGTTCAAGAGGCCGCAGGTTCAACTCCTGTTACCCAGACGCAGGGAGATCCGCAGGATTCTGCGGATTTTTTGTGCCTTCGGGCTGCCGGACAGGAGCTCCCGGGCATCCGGTATTTAATCATTATTTCAAAGACAATTAAAAACCTCCTCAAAGGGAGGAGGTTAGAACGTTCTGATCTACGCACCGAAAGGGCAGATGAATATCTCAGTTGTCTGAAGGTGTGATCGAGTAGACGAGCTTATCTACCGACAGCACCAGGTTGCTTTCAATCCGTGAGACACATTGCATCCTGCGGATATCATCCAGGATCGAGTCCAGTGTAGCAGTGGAGTTGGTAATGATTTTCAATTGGAAATCAAAAATGCCAGCGGTTTTATAAAATTCCGTTACAGACGCTTGTGACATGACATAATCAGATAACTCCTTATAATCTGATCCATGCGTCTGTAAACCGACCAGAACGATTACGTCTTTATGAAAAGCGTGAGGATCCAGAATTGCTGTATACTTCTGGATCAGACCGGAAGCTTCCAGTCTGCGTAAACGTTCGCTTACTGCCGAAACGGAAAGCTGCACGGTACCGCTGATTTCCGAAAGAGAGATCCTGGCGTTCTCCTGCAGGAGAGACAGAATAGACTTATCAATATGATCCATAGTATGCACCCCCGCAAGTTGATAGGTTTGACAGTTCCTATTATAGCAGGTTTAACAAAAAAAGCAAGATATTTTAAAATATGTTGTGCAATTTTTGACCTTTTTTGATTAGCGTTGAAAAATGCAACCGACTATGGTATACTTCATAATGAGGTGAAATTATGCAGAGGATTGAGCTGCCGGCTGCTGCCGGATGGATACTGTCGGATTTGGAGAAAGCCGGTTATGAGGCTTATATTGTCGGCGGCTGCGTACGGGACAGTCTGATGGGCAATACGCCCAAGGACTGGGACATTACAACTTCTGCAAAACCTCAGGATGTCAAGAAGATTTTCAGGAATACATATGACACGGGAATTGAACACGGTACAGTTAGTGTCAGATTCGGGACAGAGATCTACGAAGTCACCACATACCGTGTGGACGGCAATTATTCCGACCACCGCAGGCCCGACGCCGTAGAGTTTACGGCAAGTCTGGCGGAGGATCTGAAGCGCCGCGATTTTACGATGAACGCGATGGCGTATCATCCGCGGACGGGGCTTGTGGATCTGTACGGAGGATGCCGTGATATCGAGCAGAAGAGGATCCGCGCTGTCGGAGACCCGATGGAGCGTTTTGACGAGGACGCGCTGCGGATGCTGCGGGCATACCGCTTTGCGGCGCGTTTTGGCTTTACGCTTGATCCGCGGACGGAGTTCGCGATTCGCCGTAAGGCTCCGCTCCTTGCAAATGTCAGCCGGGAGCGCGTGCAGGCGGAGATGGACGAGCTGCTCACCGCGCCGTATCCGGGCGTTCTTCGGGATATGGCCGCGAGCGGTCTGATGCATGAGATCATCCCGGAGTGGGATGCCTGCGTCGGCTTTCCGCAGAATACACCGTATCATTGCTATACTGTAGATGAACATCTGCTGCACACCGTGGAAGCCGCGCCGCGCGACCGGATCGTCCGCTGGGCCGCGTTATTGCATGACATCGGCAAGCCGTATACAAGACAGACGGATGCCGACGGCAAGGATCATTTTCACGGACACGCGGAGAAAAGCGCGGAGATGGCGGACCAGATCCTGCGCAGACTTAAATTTGACAATAATCTGCGGCATGCCGTTGTAACGCTGGTGACGGAGCATGACCGCGCGTATCCGCAGAATGACGCGGGGATGCGGCATCTGCTGAACCGTCTGCCGGACGGATTGTATCCGTATCTGCACAGCCTGCAGGAAGCGGACGCGCAGGGAAGAGATCCCCGGTATCTGCGGGTTTCACTGGACGAGCTGGAAGAGATTCAGGAGCGGTATGACCGGATCGTCCGGGAGAAGCAGTGCGTAAAGCTGTCACAGCTTGCCGTTACGGGGCGCGATCTCATGGGGATCGGCTTTTCAAGCGGGAGAGAAATGGGACAGATCCTGAATCTGCTGTTGGAGCAGGTCCTGGATCATCCGGAATATAATCAGAGAGAGGTTTTGCTTTCAGTGGCAGGGAAGCTGAGAGAGAAAACAGGAGAATCGAATGGATAAGATCGATAACGCGGGCTCCCCGCTGAGTCAGGAGGAGCTTCGCAGGAGACAGAGAGAAAGCGAACTGGAGGCGGAGATGGAGTTTGCTCCGCTCAATCATACAGATCGGATTGAAACCGGCTATGTACCGCCGCTGGACGACAGCGACGCGATTCTGCCGGATTCGGAATTTTTTGAGCCGGATACGGATCAGATTCCGCAGACGGCGGCGCACGCGGCTCCGCAGTTCACATCCGTGGCGACGTCTGACAGGCAGGATGAGGCAGGAACTACAGCCAAAACCGCGGTCGGATCCACGCCTGCGGCAGGGCCTGCGTCTACGGCAGGGACAGTTCCCCCGGAGGGAAAAGCCCCGGCGGCAAACACCGCTCCGGCATCTTCCGGCGCGGTACCGCCGAGGAAGCCTGCGGACAGTATTGACGCGATGATGACGGCGCAGGTGCCGCTTGAGGCAATCGATGGCGGTGACAGCAGACCAGTGCGCAAGGCGCAGTCTGCGAAGAAGCAGCAGGAGCCTGCTGTGACGGACGAAGAGCCGAATGAACCGGACAATCAGGATACCGGCAGACCGGCCAGAATCGTGCTGATCATCGGGATCGTTCTGATCCTGTTGGCGGTCCTTGCTTTCCTGATCACGATGGGCCTGATGAAGAATCGGAACAGGAATAATTCATCCGGCGAGGATTCCGCGATCAGCAGCCGGGAAGAGTCTCAGGAGATCTCCGAAGTCGCGGAGACCGACGCGAGCATTTCCGGTGTGATTCTGGAAATGAACTCGAACACGGGTGTTGTTTTCGTCTATTCCGCTGCCACAAAAGAAAAGCTGGAGTTCAATCTGATGAAGGCGGATCTTCTCACGGACGCGCACGGCAACGCGATCGGCTATGACGCGCTGCGCATCGGAGATCTGGTCGATGTTTCCTACCGCACGGGCGCGGAGAATAAAGTGCGCCGGCTGCGGCTTTCATCGGCCGGGACTAATTTCAAAGACGTTTCCGGAGCTGTTGTCGACCGCAATGCCGGCCTCATCCGGATCAACAATAAGAATTATACCTATGATTCCAATCTGATCTGCCAGTATCAGGGCGAAGACCTGAATCCCGGCAGCATCACGGACCGGTATGTTTTCAACGGCGCGGCGCTGGACGGACATCTGTACCGCCTGACCATCACGCACGCGGAGGGGACGGTTGAGATCAAGGGGATCGACGATGTGGAGGACGGTACCAGGATCACCTTTACTCCGACCGTCGGCAAAAAGGTCGAGGCCGAGATCACCAAAAATATGGCGCCTGTTTCGCTGACAGAGGGCTTTAACCGTTATGTCGTGGAGAGGAACGGAGAGATCCTCGTAAGCGGTTCCGTTTTCATCAATTCCGGCGAAAGAACGGTTCTGACGCTTAATTCCGTCGGCAAGCAGTCCGGCGAAATCGAGCTGCAGATCCGTCCGGAGGACGTGGACGTTACAATCACGCTTGACGGTAAGAAGCAGAACAAAAAACTGATCTCCGATGTGGAATACGGGGAGCATGAGCTTGTGATCACCGCGGAAGGTTACGCGGAATATAAACAGACCATCACGCTGAAGCAGCCGTATATGCCGGTCAGCGTCAATCTGGAGCAGACGGACGTAACGGTATCGGTTTCCGCGTCGCTCAAGGGAACGGTCGTCTACTGCGACGGCAACTATATGGGGTCTTATGAGAATAAACCGGTGCAGTTCCGCCTCGATCCGGGCACATATGAACTGACGCTGGCGCATACGGGATATGAGCTGCTGAACTATACGCTGATTATTGAAAGCGGTTCCCCGTCCGTGGATCTGTATTTCTCGAGATTTGTGCCGCAGGTGCAGTATGGACAGATCAATCTGACCATCGATCCGGCGGATCTCGCGGTCCGGATCGTGATGGACAATGTCCAGCAGAGCAGCACAAGCATCGCGAACGTAGAGTACGGCGAGCACGAGATTCTTGTTTCCGCCGACGGTTATGAGGATTTTACAACAAAGGTAAAGGTGGACAAGGATACCGTGCCGGTCAGCGTGAAGATGGTGAAAAGCACGGGTGACGTTACGGTTACCATTGAACCGTCCGGCGCGCAGGCGAAAGTTACGCTCGACGGGAAATCCTCCGGCAACGGGACTTTCAAGAATATCGAGTACGGCGATCACGAGCTGGAAGTCAGCGCGGCAGGATATGATACCGTAACGCAGACTGTTAAGGTCGATCAGAAGAATGTCGCGGTCAGTGTTTCACTCGAGCGGAACGCCGGGGACGTTACGGTTACGGTAACGCCGTCGAGCGCAAAAGCCACGATCACTCTGGACGGAACGGCTTCGGCGAAGGGAACCTTTACGAATGTCCCCTTCGGCGATCATGTTGTAGAGGTCAGCGCGGCAGGCTATGCGACCGTGACACAGACCATTACGGTCGATGAGAGTAAGGAAAACGTCTCGATCGCGCTGCAGCAGATCGGCAATATCACCGTCACGGTGGAGCCGACCGGCGCCACGATTACACTGGATGAAATGGTGTCTGAGACGGGCAGCTTCAATAATATCGCGTACGGTGAGCATGTCCTGGTTGTGTCGGCGGACGGTTATGAGACCGATACACAGATGATCACGCTCGACAAGGATTCGATGACCGTTAAGGTAACCTTGAAAAAGAATACCGGCACGGTATATGTCGAAGTGGATCCGGCCGCGAAGGCAGCGATTTCCCTTGCGGGGAAATCCTCGGCAGACGGAGTTTTCTCCGGCCTGGAATACGGAACTTACGATCTGCTCGTGACAGCGGATGGCTACGAAGACTATACGGACACGGTTACGGTCGACCAGGCCGAGGTCAGTGTCAAGGTAACGCTGAAAGCTATAGAAGAATCTCAGGAAGAGTCTTCTGAAGCGGAATCTTCTGTAGAAGAATCTATGCCGGATGAGTCCTCCGCAGAGGATTCCTCGGAAGCGGAAGAATCGTCAGAGGCAGAAAATTCTTCAAAGCAGGAAGAGTCGTCGGAGCCGGAGGAGTCTTCAATACCGGAAGAATCGTCTGAATCGGAATCATCAGCAGACGAATCTTCAGCAGAGGAGTCAAAGGCCGAGGAGTCGAATGCAGATAGCTCTACGGCAGATGAATCGAAGGAGGCTTCTAAGGCTGAGTCGACCACGCCGGAAGGCTGATCTGCGTGACCGGGGCTTGACCATCATAATCTGTTCATTCTAAATTTACACATACATGCAGTAAAAAAGGGAGGCAGTTTCATGGAGAACTACAAGGCGAACTATGAACGTTGGCTTGCATCGGATGCTGTCGATGACAAGACCAAGGAAGAGCTCCGCGCGATCGCCGGAGACGAGAAGGAGATCGAGGACCGTTTTTACAAGGATCTGGAATTCGGCACGGCAGGCCTGCGTGGCGTCCTGGCGGCCGGTGCGAACCGTATGAACGTGTACACGGTGCGCCATGCGACACAGGGCCTTGCCAACTATCTGATGAAGGTCGATCCGGAGACACCGGTAAAGGGCATCGCGATTTCGTTTGATTCCCGTCATCAGTCCGACGTGTTTGCCAGAGAGACGGCGGCTGTTTTCAACGGCAACGGAATTAAGACATATGTATTTGATTCCCTGCGCCCGGTTCCGGAGCTTTCTTTTACCGTCCGTTATCTGGGCTGCAAGGGCGGCGTCATGATCACGGCGAGCCACAATCCGGCTAAATACAACGGTTACAAAGCCTATTGGGAAGACGGATGCCAGGTACCCCCTCCGATGGATGACGAGATCATCAGCGACGTCGAAGCAGTAGAAATGTTCGACGTCAAGAGGATGGAGAGAGCGGAAGCCGAGGCAAAGGGCCTTTATGTCGCGATCGGCAAGGAGATCGACGATGCGTATATCGCGACAATCAAGAAGTGCCTGATCGATCCGGAAACGCTGGCCAAATGCGCCGCGGATCTGAAGATCGTCTATACGCCGCTGCACGGAGCCGGCAATCTGCCGGTACGCCGCATCCTCGAAGAGTGCGGATTCAAGCAGGTTTATGTCGTGCCGGAGCAGGAGCTGCCGAACGGAGATTTCCCGACAGTACAGCTGCCTAACCCGGAGGATCCGCGCGCGCTGGAGCTTGGCAGACAGCTGGGCGAAAAGGTCGGAGCGGACATTATCGTCGGAACGGATCCGGATTCGGACCGCGTCGGTATCATGGTCAAGACACCGGAAGGCTATGTGCCTTTCACCGGCAATATGGTAGGCGTTATGCTGACCAATTATATCCTGGAAGCCCGCAAGAAGACCGGAACCCTGCCGGCAGACGGTTTCATCTGCAAGAGCATTGTTTCTACCGAGATGGTACGCCCGATGGCGGAGGAGTACGGCGCGGAGCTGCGCAACGTTCTGACCGGATTCAAGTTCATCGGACAGCAGATCCTGCAGAGCGAGCAGACCGGACGCGGCACATTCCTGTTCGGCTTTGAGGAGAGCTACGGCTACCTGTGCGGAACCTATGCGCGTGATAAGGACGCGGTCAGCGGAGCGATGCTGATCTGCGAGATGGCGGCCATCACCAAGTATAACGGAATGAGCCTGATCGACAGAATGCAGTCCCTGTACGAAAAGTACGGATTCTTCAAGGAGTCCGTCGTCTCCATGGCGTTTGAGGGCATCGAAGGCGCTGCCAAGATGAAGAAGATCATGGATGATCTGCGCAACGCTCCGAAGGCGGAGATCGCCGGCCTTAAGGTCCTTGAGGTGCAGGACTACGCGAAGGGCTACAACGGTCTGCCCAAGTCTAATGTACTGCGCTATGTCCTGGAGAACAACTGCTGGGTCTGCGTAAGACCTTCCGGCACAGAGCCCAAGATCAAGTTCTACTTCGGCGCGAACGGCAAGAATGAGGAAGAAGCGGCCGAGTACGCGAAGAAGTTGCAGACCGAAATGACCGCCGGATTCTGATATATTGTGGTCTGACGGATTTTTCAACACAAGATTTTAAAACTTCTTAATAAAATTGTAACAAAATCGCTTGACAACCGGTTTGTCGTGTGTTATGGTAGTCTCACGTTTTGGCAGCACAGGGCACGCGCAGCGTGCGTGCTGCGTGTCATAGCTGGGGGCATAATACCTTTTGACCCCAGCATCATATTTCGGAAGGAGTATGGGATTCTATGCGGAATTTGATTCGTAAAGCCACTGCGGTCCTGATCGCGTTTGCGATTCTGATTGCGCTCATGCCCAGCGGACTTACCGTACACGCGACAAACACCGGCTGGATCGAGAGAGACGGCGTCAAGTATTATCTCGAGAGAGGCAGCCGAATCTATGGATGGCACTTTATCGACGGAAAAGCATATTATTTCAATGATAAGGGAGCTCTCGCGAGCATCTGGGGCATCGATGTCTCGGAGTTCCAGGCGTATATCGACTGGGGCAAGGTGCGGGACGCGGGTACGTCTTTCGCGATCGTAAGACTGGGGCTGAGAGGCGGTTCGAGCGGCAAGATCTACGAGGATGAGACGTTCAACGTCAATATGCGCGGTGCGCACGCGGCGGGCATTCCTCTTGGTGTGTATTTCTACAGTCAGGCGATCAACGTTTCCGAGGCGATTGAAGAGGCGAATTACTGCCTGAAGCTGCTTGCCAAGTATCCCAAGATCCAGTTCCCTGTCTATATCGATGTTGAGGAGCTGGAGGGCGGTTCCCGCGTGAGCCGTGCGAATCTTTCCAGAAGACAGTATACGGACATCTGCCTGGCTTTCTGCAAGCGGATCGAGGAGGGCGGCTACAAGGCCGGCGTCTATTCCTACAGAGAGCTTTTCAAGAATGACGTATACGCGGATGAGTTCACGAAAGCCGGTTATGAAGTATGGCTGGCTTACTATAACTCCGAATTGAATACGTATTCGGGTGACTTCTCCATGTGGCAGTATTCCGGCACGAACTGGGGCCGTGTAAACGGTGTCAGCGGCGCGGTAGATCAGGATGCGTCCCTTATTGATTACGCGGGACGGATCACGAATCTCAGCACGATCGGTTCCCGGCAGAAGCTGCCCGGTGAGATCGTTGCCGCAGGAGTGACGGAGGTCACGAATACGACGGGTATCCCGTCGGGCACAGGCGACGCGGTTGTCGCGGTCAACGGCGAGGTCAGCGGATATCCGATGCTGACGCGCGGCGACTCGGGCAACTATGTAGGGATTATTCAGGAAGATCTGACGACACTGGGATATGATCTCGGGTCGGTGGATGAGTATTTCGGCACCATGACATCTGCCGCGGTCAAAGCGTTCCAGAAGGATCACGGGATCACGCAGACCGGTATTGTCGACAGCGCGACGTGGAAAGCCGTAAAGGCGGAGATTGCGAAGAAGGAAGCGGCAAGCCAGTCGGCAGCAGACGCGGCCGCAGCAAAAGCGCAGGCCGAGGCGGAAGCCAAGGCAAAAGCCGAGGCGGAGGCTAAAGCAAAAGCGGAGGCGGAGGCCAAGGCCAAAGCAGAAGCTGAGGCAAAAGCTAAAGCCGAAGAAGAAGCGGCGGCAGCTAAGGTTGCGGAGGAAGCCGCAAAGGCTAAGGCAGCCGAGGAAGCGGCGGCAGCTAAGGCTGCGGAGGAAGCCGCAAAGGCTAAGGCAGCCGAGGAAGCGGCCAAGGCTAAGGCGGCAGAAGAGGCCGCGAAGGCGCAGGCGGCAGCGACACCGAATGTTTCCGGATATCCTTACACAACGATCGGCGCGAACAACAGCTACGTAACGAAGCTGCAGACCTGGCTGAATCAGCTGGGATACAACTGCGGCGTGGT
>CACZPA010000067.1 GCA_902782895.1 uncultured Eubacteriales bacterium | reverse complement strand
GATGGATTCTCCTTCTACCTCGAAAAGAACGGTCTCGTAATAACCCTGAATCTTATTGGATACGACCGTCTCCGGTTTGGAGGATTCCTGTTTGGAAGACTCCTGTGCAGAGGATTCCTGTATAGAGGATTCTTGTTTGGATGACTCCTGCGCGGAAGACTCTTCTGCGGAAGACTCCGCCTGAGACGACTCTTCCTTAGAGGACTCTTCCTGAGACGACTCTTCCTGAGAGGACTCTTCCTTAGAGGACTCCTCCTGTGATGAATCTGCCTGGGAACTTTCCTCCTGGGAAGCCTCGGCCTGCGAGATCTCTGCTGCTGAGGATTCTTCAGCATGACTCTCTTCTTTGCTGTCCTGTATAGGAGTCTCTGTTGTAATGATCCCCGCAGGGCGGGCCGGCGCGGCATCTTTGCTCTTTTCAAACGTGAAAACGACACCCTCCATATCGTCGGTACGACGTCCGTTTGCCGTTAAAGTGCTGCCGCTGCGTGTAAAATCCAGACCGAACCGGCTGCCTTCAATCTTGCCGTCGCCCCAGGTGATCTCATAAGCGCCGCTGCCTGAAATGACAAGAAAACCGCTTCCGCCTTTCTCCAGGACCAAATAGCCGTCCATGCCGATTTTCGGAAGCTCGTCCCCTTTATATGTCTCGCCTTCTTCCCGATACGCGGTGATGACCCAATATCCTTCATCGGTCTTGGATCCGCCGGTGCATCCGGCTGCCGAGCACAGCAGGCTGAGCACAAGCAGCCCAACCAGCATGGTTCTGAACAATCTTCTCATATCTGTCCCTTTCTGAAGACGTATGCTTTAGAACTTCCCGCTTCTGCCGGAAAAACCGGCACTGTCCCTCGATGTTCCCGAAGACTTGACGGATCTTCTTGTTTCCGTCGTATGCGTATAAACGTCGTCCTGAATGGTAAGCTGTACTCCTTCCGCGCTCACATACCGGTCCGCTTGATTCTGAAGGCCGGTATTCTTCATCTTGCTCTTCATGCCGAATACAGAAAGCAGTGATGCCAGAATTCCACCGGCACCGCCCCATACCGCGGACTGTCCGAGCGCTTTGGTCTCTTCTCCGGGCAGAATTCCCGAATCAAAAGGCTTTCCATCCTTGGCCATCTGCAGGAACCGTTCGCTCAGCGCCTGATAATCCGTCATTCCGGACTTCCACTCATTGTTCTTGAAATCGTCCAGAAAAGCCTCTTCCAGCTTCGCCTGTCCCTTATCGGTAAAAGCGGTCTGCGCTGTCTCTCCATATACGATCAGAGAATAGTCCCTGTCTGCCATACTGAGCGTCAGCAGCATTCCGTCCCTGCCGTTCCCAAGGCCGAGCCCGAGCTCATTGTAAACACTCTTGCTCCACTCGTAGATACTATCGACGGCCGGCTCATAGTCCGTATAATCGTCTATCGTGAGGATATAAATACCTACGCCGTACGCCGCGGCCAGCTCTTCGGATTTGCTCTGCAGGACTTCCTCCGCCATATCACTGAGGATATTGCCGTAATCAAAAACATACTGACCGGATGTCTCTGCCGCGTATACCGTACTATGCGTCCTCCCAGCTCCTTCAAAGAACAGGAAAAGACCGGCGAGGATCGCGACCGTTAATGCCAGAATTCTTTGCGATATCTTTTTCATCATCGTTCTCTCCTTCCTCAAAGCAGCTTAAGGAGATAGATTACTGCCGTTATCGCGGCTGTCAGACCTGCCGCCATACCACACAGATATCCCCAGAACCGTCCCTTATCCACCGGCAGCTCTCCGACCGTCTTTGCGCTTCGTCCGTTTACCGCGAAAAGATAATCGTTGTCTTTCCACTTAACGGTGAGCAGATAGACCGGCAGGAGCGCGTAATGTACTTTACCCCTTTCGAGCCGCACCGCCTTGGACTTAACCGTTACGGTACTATAACCTTCGACAGTCTGTTTCATAATATTGACTGCCGTATTCTCGACCCGCTGATCGGCTTTGTCCGCGAGCGCTTCCGCTTCCTTATCGTATTTGTCCGCGAGGAAACCGGGCAGATACGCCTGGGAGAATGTCTTCAGTTCTTCATAATCAAACGGCTCCAGCGCGTCCATGTACTCATCCTTCATCTTGGAGGACGCGTTGACCGGAACCTTCTCAAAAGGAACTATGCCCGCTCTGTGTACATCGTAATGCGCGGACTTGGTGATCTCATAATCTCCGCTTCTGTATGTGCTGTTTTTAACGCCCTCAAAAGTCACATCCGCTTCCGCGGTACCGTCGTACATCCAGAACGGAACATAGACGCCCTTGATCTCTTTTACAACACCTGCGGATTTGAACTGTCCCGGAAGGAGCCGCTTCCCTTTATAATGCTGCAGCAGCGCTTTCTGCGCGTCCTGCTGATTCAGTTTGAACGGAAGCACATAATCCGGTTTGCGCATGCCGGAGAACTGTCCCGGTACAACCGTCGGATTGCCGCAATAAGGACAGCTTGTCGCTGCTGTATTAGCGTCACAGACAAGCTCCGCGCCGCAGCTGGGGCAGTTATACTGCTTCATTCCGTCCTCTGCGCCCCATTCTCCGCTTCCCAGATCCGAAGTGTCCCAACCGTCGCCGGAGCCTTTTTCCTCTTTCGCGTTGAAAGCCGTCTCTGCCTTTTTGTTCTTCTCTGCGTACAGCGCTTCGATCTGGGCTACATCATAAGAACTGCCGCAGTAGTCGCAGACCAGCTTGCCGGTCGCTCCATCAAAATGCAGTGGTCCGGTACATGCAGGACACTGATAATTGGTTAATTCTGTAGGCATTTTGATCCCTCTCTATACTGTATGTGCATTCTGATTCCATCAGTAGAATACAAAAACGTTTTTGCATTCTGCTCCTGATTATATTGTAACTGATAGGAAACTGTTTTCCATCCGCCGAACGGTGGATTTATATGTATGAGTGTCAGAACAGCACGTTCTGTCCCGCCCTTACAGATAGGATTTGCCGGTCAGCGTCCGATATAAAGCAAAATACCGGAGTCCGGACAGACCGCCGTCCCTGACCATTTCATAGAAACCGCCTGCCGTCGTAAAGAAGACCCTGCTGCGGCGGAACGCTCCCATTTTTTCTATATCCTTCCAGTAAAATACCATCGGCTTGTCCAGGCCGTCCCCGGCAATCTCAAATCTGTCCCCGTACAGCCTGACGTCCGCGTTTGCGGCTTTTCGGATCCGCTTTCCTTTCTCTGTACAGTACAATTCTACCCGTGTGTCGGTCAAAAACGGCTTCTCCGTCTGCGCCGCCAGCTCCTCTTCGTGGGCGGAGAGCCATTCTTTCTGGAAACAGTTCCAGTCCCGGATATTATCGTACGGCAAATTCTGTCCTTTGAGGAATCCCGTCTCTGTGTAGACCGCTTCCAGACCGCATCCGCAACGCAAGGTGTCCTCGTATGCTTTCAATGTGCCGATCCTGCCGCATTTCGGACAGATATACAATGTCAGATCCAGGCCTTCTGCCAGATTGCTCCCCCGATACAACGCAGGATGCTTTTTCTGGACTTCATATACGTTTGTGTACAGATCCTCACAGATATGCCGGTATATTTCATCGACCGACATCCGGTCCAGTTCGTCTCTTGTATATTCATGGACCAATTGCCCGTGCGACGGGCCTTTTCTGCGGAATGCTGCCCACCGCGGCTTCCGCAGATAACCACCTTCGATCCGATAGGTAACAAGATTCCCTTTCGCGTCCTTTACGAGCTGCGCCGTTCTCGGCGGTATAAAGCCGGTCTCTCCGTCCCAGGTCGTGTTGCCCTCTGGGAGCATCGCGACCGAAACGTTCCGCTCAAGATTATATTTGATCGCTTCGATCGCCTGATCCGCGCTCGCGCCTTTGACTCTCGGAATCGGACTGGCAAGATACGCGATCACGCGGCCGATCGGTCCTCTCATAATATTCGCGCTTGCGACGTATCGCATGTGCTTCTTCGTGCCGATAACAAGGCAGACCGGATCAATATCCATCGTATGATTTGCAAGCAGCAGGAATGTCTGTCCCTGGATCTTACAGGGCTCATAAGAAAAGCCTGTCAGCCTGCAGAAAATCCCTCCGATCAGAATCCGGAGAACATGATATACCCTGCGGCTCCTTGCGGTATCTTTCTGAAATCTGATTTCTTTTGGATCAGTTTGCTGTACTGCTGCCGTTTTCATCCTTTACTGCCCGCCTTCCTGCGCAGACGGGAGCGGAACAGGAACAGATTCAGCACGATAAAGACCAGGATCATGACGGCCAGCATAATCAAAGCCGCTGTACGGCTTTCCGCGTTCGCTGTCAGATAATTGGCGATGAAAAGCAGCGGAACTGCCAGAACCATTGCCGGGAAGTTCTGATATACCAGATTTTCGGAAACCGGAGACTCCAGTCCCGGATCCGCCTCTCGCAGCAGGATCATACCGGTGCTCGCCGTACCGGTCAGCATGCCAAAGAACGCAAGGAACTGTTCATACGCATACGCCGGGAAAATCTTCTTGCAGACATATTTGACGTAGAACCAGGAAGAAACAGCTCCGGCAACACCGAGAATCAGGATAACGCCGATATACTCCTGAATCAGATGTACCTGTATCGCGCAGATTCCCGCGACAATCATAATATCAAAGGCAAATCCGCTGATTCTGTTCAACAGGAAGGTATTGGGATAATTGCGCTGCAGCAGCCCTGTTTTCTTAAGCAGATCCAGAATCTTCTTGACTAGAACGGCGGCAAGGACACCGAAGAGGAAGTTGAAGCCATAGATCGTTCCGACAAAACTGCCGGTCTTGATGATCACATTGCCGAGCAGATACATCATCCCGTATGCCAGAAGATACGCAAGCGCGACCAGCGCGAGCTGAATGGACAGCTTGTCGACCGATTCATTGACCGGCGGCTCGTTCTCGGAAGAAAGCGTCTCCTCCGCCGCCTTGCCGTCGCGGAACAGCAGCTTGCCTTTTTTGCGGAAAACATTCAGTGTAAATACACCGACGATGCTGGCGGTCAGAAAGCCCAGCGCGGCGATCGTAAGGCCAAAGCTGGCATATCCGGAAGTCCCCATGCCGATGTCGAAATTCTTACCGATATTCAGCGCCTGTCCTGTCCCCTGCCCGTATCCGAAGCAAAGCAGAATACCGCTGCTCGGAGAAAATCCCTGAATAAAGAGTGAGGCAACGATCGTGATAATAATACCCAGGATCGCCTGAATGACATATGTCCCGATCGTCATACAGCCGGAATTCAGTATTTCCGTCGTGCGGCTGCCCTTGATCTTTTTCTGGACCGGCCGCAGCGTCATGGCGATAAATCCGATCGCCAGACAATGGTATGTCAAACCCTCAAGCGTTGAAATCCCGGATCTGCCTGTTGAAAAAATATCCAGATTAAACAGATACTCTCCTTTTGTATAATAACAAATCGACGAGATGATCAGCAGAATCAGACCGCCCAGAACAGAATTCGGAATCAAGGACCGCTTAAACAGCGGAATTTTGGTTTTAAGTATATTTGCCAAAAGCAGACTTAACAAAAGAACTGCGATCAGTAAAAAGCTTCGCCATACGGAAGCGTCCGCAAAATTCACAGCTGAATAGGTTTCCATCCCGGCTCCTCCATTTTATGTTCGATTCCTGTAACTGTTATTTATTATGCATTTTTATAGTTCTTTTGTCAAGTTCTGTCCCCAACGCAACTCTCCCAAAATATTTATTTTAAGACTTGAAAAATAGCGGAAAATAGACTATACTATATACGTCATTTAAGCACCTGTAGCTCAGCGGATAGAGCGGCGGCTTCCGGAGCCGCGCGTCGAGGGTTCAATTCCTTTCAGGTGCATTTTTTATTATTATATATCAAAGAAAGGGTTCTTATCATGACAAATCATTTTCCTTCCGGCGTATGGCCGGTCATGCTCACTCCTTTTACGGAGGATAACCGAATCGACGATGTTTCTCTCCAGAAGCTTGTGGACTGGTATATCCGGCGCGGTGTCGATGGACTTTTTGCCGTCTGCCAGTCGAGCGAAATGTTTTTCCTGAATCTGGAAGAGCGGGTCCATATAACAGAAGCCGTGGTACGGGCCGCTGACGGCCGTGTGCCTGTAATCGCAAGCGGTCAGGTCTCGGATCAGCTGGAAGAGCAGGTTCGTGAAGTGAATGCCATAGCCGCGTGCGGTCCTTCTGCCGTCATCCTGATCACGAACCGTTTCGCGGCCCAGGATGAGAGCGATGAGGTCTGGTTCTCCAATCTGCAGAAGCTGCTGGACCGTCTGGACCCATCCATCCCGCTTGGCTTCTATGAGTGTCCTTATCCTTATAAACGCGTGCTTTCGCCTGCGCTGCTGGCCCGCGCCGCCGCGACAGGCCGTTTCTATCTGATGAAGGATACCTGCTGTGACGCCGCTATGATCCGCGAAAAGCTGCTGGCAATCCAGGGCACTCCCTTGAAGCTGTACAACGCGAACACGGCTACGCTGCTGGATTCTCTGCAGCACGGTGCCGCAGGCTATTCCGGTGTCATGGCCAATTTCCATCCGGAGCTGTATGTCTGGCTGTGCCGCAATTATGCTTCCAGTCCGGAACAGTCTGCCCTTGTCAGTGATTTTCTTACCATTGCTTCTTTCATTGAACATAAATCTTATCCCGTAAACGCAAAATATCACCAGCAGCTGATCGGCAACTTTGCTTCTCTGTGTACGCGGACCCGGCCTGCGTCTGATCTGGACGAAACAAACCGCAGTGAAGTACGGCAGCTGAAGGAGCTGTCCGATGCGATCGCCGCCCGGCTGGGAATCGCACTGTAAACCAGATTCTGTCATAAAGGAGGGGCCCATGCCATTTCAGATCGTTCAGGATAATATTATTAATATGAAGACCGACGCTATCGTAAACGCAGCTAACTCTGACCTGCTCAAAGGAGGCGGCGTCTGTGGCGCGATTTTCGAAGCTGCCGGTGCGAATCGGATGGAAGCTGCCTGTCAGGCAATCGGGCATTGCGATACCGGTTCCGCTGTTATTACACCGGGATTCCGTCTGTCTCCCTATGTAATTCACGCCGTCGGTCCCATCTGGTATGACGGCTCACATCATGAGGCAGAGCTGCTTCATTCTGCTTATACCCGCGCCCTTGAACTGGCCACAGAACATCATCTGCAGAGCATTGCTTTCCCGCTGATATCCTCCGGTGTCTATGGCTATCCCCGTTCACAGGCGCTTGATATTGCCGTCCGTGCCATCCGTGGTTATCTGGATCAGTTGGAAGAAGAGGATCTTCTCGTATATCTTGTCCTCTATGATCGGTCCGCTGTTGCTCCGGATCCCCGTCTGGACGAATATTTGCGCTGGAGAACGCTTGTACTGGAATCCAATATACTCTCCGAAAACTACTCCGCGCCTCTCTCCGGCATGCATGTAGCGGATGAAAGTCCCGCTTTCGGAGCCGCGCCGGCCGCCTCGGCAAAACCTTCTGACGAGTCCTCCAGTATCTTCCGCCGTCACACTGTCAAGAAAAAGAAGCCTAAAACGGACGCGGATGCGGACAGCATCATGTATGCCGCCCAGGAACCGGCTGCGAATCTCGACCAGCTGTTGGCAAAGACGGACGAATCCTTTGGTCAGGCTCTCCTGCGGCTGATCGATGAACGCGGTCTGAAAGATTCCGATGTATACAGGAAGGCAAATATAGACCGTAAGCTTTTCTCCAAAATCCGCAGCAATCCTCTGTATCATCCGAAAAAGACAACTGCCGTGGCTCTTGCGGTCGCGCTTGAGCTGCCTCTTCCGGAGATCCAGTCTCTTCTGAAAAAAGCCGGATTTACGCTCTCCCCCTCCAGCAAGGCGGACATTATCATCGAATACTATCTGGACCTCCATTGTTACAATATCGACACCATCAACGAGGCCCTCTTCCACTATGATCAGCCTCTGCTGGGCTTCTGAATGTCCGGGATTCTGCTGCGGCAGCCCGAAGCCGATCTGCCGCTTAGTGCCGGCTTCGGTTGTCTGACGCACCGATATCATATCACATCACAAAGATAAAAATGTCGCTTTTTAAGCGACCTTTTAAAAACAAAAACCTCCTATAATCATATCATCAAATGATTTAAGGAGGTTTTTATGATGAAAGATTCTTTAACGGAGCTGGTTTTCATTCTTGACAAGAGCGGTTCTATGTCTCCCCTCGCGGACGATACGATCGGCGGCTTCAATTCCATGCTGGAGAAACAGCGCGATGAGAAGGGCGAGGCCTTTGTTTCTACTGTGCTGTTCGATTCGGATTCTCATGTCCTTCATGACAGGATTCCCATCGGGACAGTTCCGGCCATGACAAAGAAGGATTATACCCCTTATGGCAGCACGGCTCTCATCGATGCCATCGGCGGCGCGATCCATCACATCGGCAATATCCATAAATATATCCGTCCGGAGGATGTACCCGCCCACACGCTGTTCATTATTATTACAGACGGTATGGAGAACGCGAGCCATCAGTATTCTTCGGATACTGTAAAGAAGATGATCAGCAGCCGGACGGAGGAAGGTTGGGAGTTCCTTTTCCTCGGTGCCAATATAGACGCTGTCGAAACAGCCCAGTCCATCGGTATCCGCAAGGATCGTTCCGTGGATTATCTGAACGATAAGGCGGGGACAGTTCTGAATTATGAGGTATTGTCCAAGTCTGTCTCTTCGATGCGGACAACCGGTCATATCAACGCGGATTGGTCCGCGCCGATCCAGAAGGATTATCAGAAACGTTCCTCAGATAATAAGAAGGGATCGCTGTTTGGCAGAACGAAAAAGGGCCGCAGCTGATCCCGCGGTCCTGTAGCTTCTGTTCAATCCATCCGTTCACATTCCGGCAGCAGCAGATCCGCCAGTTCAGCGAATTGCTGCAATGTTAAGGCCTCTCCGCGAATCTGCGGAGAGAGGCCCATCTTTTGCAATGCCTCCGCAGCTTTCTCTTTGGATACCCCAAGGCCTTCTGCTCCGGACAGGCTGTTGACCAGCTGTTTGCGGCGCTGGCCAAATGCGGCTTTAATGACCGCAAACATAAACTTCTCATCCTTTACCTGGACCGGCTTCTCCGGATACGCCCGCAGCCGGATCACTGCTGAACGCACGCCGGGTCTCGGCATAAAGCAGTTCTGCGGCACGTATGCCACGATCTCTGCTTCCGCGTAATACTGGACAGCAAGGCTCAACGCGCCGTAGTCCTTCGTCCCCGGGCCGGCCTGCATCCGCTGCGCGACCTCTTCCTGCACCATCACGGTCATGTTGGCCAGCGGGATACCGCTTTCAAACAGTTCCATGATGATCGGTGTCGTAATATAATACGGAAGATTCGCGATAACATGCAGCGGCGCCATTACATGGTCCTCTTCCAGTGTCTTCTTCAAATCCAGCTTCAGAAAATCGGCCTGGATCAGATGCACATTCGGATAGTCCGCCAGATTCTCCTGTAGAATCGGAATCAGTCGTCCGTCGATCTCCACCGCGATAACATGCGCGGCATTCTCTGCCAGAACCTGCGTCAGTCCTCCGATCCCCGGTCCGATCTCCAGACAGACAGAATCCGGACCGATCCCGGCAGCTTTCAGAATCTTATCCAGAACGTGCAGATCGATCAGAAAATTCTGCCCGTATTTTTTGGCAAACCGGAACCCTGTTTTCTGCAGGATCTCGATGGTTTTTGCCGGTGAAGCGATCCTTTCTTCCATAATCAGACGTCCTCCAGACGGAACAGCTTTCTGGCGTTTTCCGTTGTAACTCTTGCCACTTCTTCCGGTGTGATACTCTTGATTTCCGCGATCCGCGCTGCAATGTACTGCAGATTGGAGGAATCGTTGCGCTTCCCTCTGTTGGGAGCCGGCGCCAGATAGGGGCAGTCTGTCTCGAGCAGCAGATGCTCCAGAGGGATTTCTGCGACCGTAGCGGCAACTTTCTTAGCGTTCTGGAAAGTCACCATGCCTCCGATCCCCAGATAGAATCCCAGTTTGACATATTCCCTGGCCAGCTCCGGAGCACCGGAATAGCTGTGGATCACGCCGCCGTTGCGCGCTCCGTCATATTCCTTCAGGATATCATAGGTATCCTTCGCGGCGTCGCGGCTATGCACAATGATCGGGAGCTCCAGATCCTTGGCAACCTCGATCTGTTCAATGAACCAGTCCTGCTGCATCTCTTTGGAAGGATTATCGGGATAATGATAATCCAGGCCGATCTCGCCAATCGCAACCGTCCTGGCACAGCTCTCCGCGTAATCATAAAGCAGTGAGACCGCTTCTTCATCAAGCCCGCCGATATCCTCCGGATGGAATCCGAAAGCAGCATAAATATACTTATGCCGCTCTGCCAGTTCCGTTATCCGTTCCAAACTCTTTATATCGGAAGCACAATCCACGATTCCCTCAACTCCTGCGTTGCAGACTTTCTGCAGGACTTCTTCTCTGTCCGCATTAAAAGCCGCGTCGTCATAATGTGCATGGGAATCAAAATACATCAGCGGACCTCCCCGCCGGGCTGTATATCCTTTTCCGGGCTGACGACGGCAAGGTTGCCTGCCGCGTCCTCAGCGCAGAGAATCATTCCTTCCGAGAGGACTCCGCGCAGCTTAACGGGCTTCAGGTTCGTTACGACTACGACCTTCTTGCCGATGAATTCCTCCGGTGTATACCACTGTGCAATGCCGGATACGATCTGCCGGGTTTCCTCTCCGATCCGGATCTGAGATACAAGCAGCTTCTTGGCCCCTTCGACCCGATCGCAGGCCATGACCTGTCCGACCTTCAGTTGAACCTTCGCAAAATCGTCGATCGTGATTTCCGGAACAGCCGCTTTCTCTTCCTTGGCAGGAGCTGCCTTGGCGGCCTCCTTCTCTGCGGCTTTGTTCGCCGCGGCTATTTCCGCCTCGATCTCCGCCAACTTTTTCTTCTCGTCAATGCGGGCAAACAGCGGCGTGGCCTCACCGGTGTGATCTCCGACAACAAGTCCGCCGAAAGTATACGCACTGTCAAGGCTTCTTGCTTCTTCCCGGACATTCAGCTGCGCGAGGATCTTCTCGCCGGTTTCCGGAAGGAACGGTGCGATCAGGATTCCGATGATGCGGATGGATTCCAGGAGATTGTACAGCACGGTGCCAAGACGCGGACGCGCGGACTCATCTTTTGCCAGAACCCACGGCGCCGTCTCGTCAATATATTTATTGCTGCGGCGCGCAAGAGCCATGATCTCTTCCAGAGAATCAGCCACATGCAGCGTATCCATCGCGGTTACGACTTTGTCGACGGTCTCGGTGGCAAGTCCGCGAAGCTCCTCGTCCAACGGCTCAGCAGTATCAGCGGGCTGAATTACGCCGTCAAAATACTTCTTGTTCATCGCTATTGTCCGGTTGACCAGATTTCCGAGTGTATTAGCCAGGTCTCCGTTATAGCGGGAAATCATGCTTTCATAGGTAATATTGCCGTCCGAAGCGAAAGGCATCTCGCGCAGGCAGTAATATCTCACGCCGTCCACGCCAAAATGGCGCACAAGATCGTCCGCATAGATTACGTTGCCCGTGGATTTGCTCATCTTGGAGTCCCCGTTCAG
>CACZPA010000066.1 GCA_902782895.1 uncultured Eubacteriales bacterium | reverse complement strand
TTCCAACAAAAGCACGGCCTATTCGCCGTTTATCGTGATCAATGGAGGAACGATCGGGATCACGATGGGGCAGGGCGATACCGACGCGCTGGATTCCAATGGCGTGCTGATCATTAATGGCGGAACGATCGATATAACAGCCCGGTCTGCCTTCGACTACGATACGTACGGCGTTCTGAACGGCGGCACGGTTACGGTCAATGGGTCTGAAGTGACCCAGATCAGCAATTCCATGATGGGCGGCCAGGGCGGCTTTGGAGGCCAGGGCGGCTTTGGAGGCCAGGGCGCCTTCGGCGGGCATGGTGGGTTTGGCGGCCAGGGAAGACCGTAACGAAAGCACAAGACCGGTATATTATGCAAATAAAAAGAGCCTTCGGGCTCTTTTTTCTTATCGATCCGATCATCCGTCAGCTTTGCAGAATCTTCACATACACCTTGCGGGTGCGGCTGCCGTCATATTCCAGAAGATAGACTCCCTGCCAGGTGCCGAGCAGAAGCTGGCCTTCGTGCAGAATGACGGTCTCGGAGAAACCCATGATCGAGCTTTTGAGATGCGCCGCGCTGTTGCCTTCATAATGCCGGTATCCGTCATTCCAGGGCACGATCTTATTGATTTCCTTTATGAAATCCAGCTGCACGTCAGGATCCGCGTTTTCGTTGATAGTAACAGCGGCCGTCGTATGAGGAATAAATACCGTGCACAGACCTTCCTGCACGCCGGAAGCGTTCACGATCTCCCGGATTCTGCCTGTAATATCAATCATTTGCGTATGTTCGCGGGTCGTAACCCTAAAGCAATACAGCCCACCGCCAAGATCTTCATAATCGTTCATTCTGAAATCCTCCTTTATAGTCTGCTGCGGATAAAAGTCCGCAGATCCGTGACGCTGTGCAGGTTTTCGCAGAGGCCGAAGCGCTGCCGCAGGACGTCGCCGCCAAAGTCATGAATCAGGATCCCGCGCGTGATCAGATCCGCGAGCGCATCAAGCGGATGAGACTCATCCATCGGACGAGGCGCGGATCCTTGATAATATTCCGGGAAAAAACCTCTCAAGAAAGCCTTATCCAGCCGGAAAAGCTCTGTCGCTGTCAGGGCGTATTCGTATTCGACCGGGGCAAGACAGGCGTCCCCGAAATCGAGAATACTGATCGTGTCTCCCTGAAGCAGAATATTGTCTTCGTTCAGATCTCCGTGGACAAAAACATATGTCCCCGGCTGCCATACGGTTTCGCAGAGCGCAGCGATGGTTCGGAGCCTGTCGGCGCGGAAATCCGCGGGAAAAGCCTCCCATCTGGCGGCACGCTCCGGATCGTGGATCACGTCGATGCTGTTGAAGGTTTCACACGGGGTATTCACCGGAGCAAGCAGCCTGCGCAGATTCCGGCCGAAATCCACTTTGGCCGAGGTGCTTTCCATGGCGGATATTTCCGCGGGGGTGCTTTCCACAGTGAAAAATTCCGCAGGGGTGCTTTCCATGACGGAAAGGGCAGTCTCGCACGGATCCGTCATCGGCCAGATTTCGCGGAAAGCTTTGCCCGCGCAGCGCGATTGTACAAGATAACGGAAAGCATAGCGATCCTGCAGGGTGCCGCTTGCGATCACTGTGGGGACGGATACGCCGAGGCTATGGCAGCGGCGCAGGGCAAAAAGTTCGGTATCACAGTCTGCAGACTGGTCAAAGTCTGCTTCCGCCGGCGCGTAGATCTTAAAAACCATATCGCCCACTGCGAAGACCGCATTAGTCCCGGGTGTCAGATGCTCCGGCTCCTGAAACGGCAGATTGTGTAAACGGCAGATCTCCTGAACGAGCGGACGAAATAGTTTTATATCCTGAAAGACACGTGCCCAGCTGCTCCAGCCGCGGATTTCTCCGGCAAAAAGGGGCTTCTTGCCTGCCGCGCCGGAGGCATCGGAACGAATAGTATGCATAACGGAACTCTCCTGTTTTCCTGATTTAACCCATTATAAGGGCACGGCGCCAGACTGTCAATGCAATGCCGGTTTCGCCAAAACAAAAAAGATCTGGCGCTTCACATGAATCGCTGGATCGCTTTCTGAAACTCTTCTACAGACTGCATATCGCCGTCTTCGATGGCGTGGTAAATGCAATGAGAAATGTGTTCGTTGATGATCTCTTTGCCAAGCCCGTTCAAGGCGGAGCGGATCGCCGCGATCTGCATGAGGACTTCGGCACAGTCCTCATCTTCCGCGATCATACGTTTTACATATTCCAGATGGCCGCTGATGCGGTTAATGCGGTTGATCCGACGCTTCCTTTCCTCCGGGGAATGGTGGTGGGAATGCGCGTGATGCATTTCCTCTGACGCGTGCACGGCATCATGGTCGTGCGCAGAATGGATAGGATTGGTTTCTTCTGTCATGATAGGACCCCTTTTCTTTTTCTGGAGAAGAGTATAACACAAAAGCTTCCCGGAATCAACCTGCCTGTCTGGTGCGTATGCGCGGGATTACGCGTGCCGTGCTGTATAAGGACGGGGAGACTGCATGGAAAGAGGCAGCTCCAGACGGCATTCCCGGAGCAGCTTTTCATCGCTTAAGATACTTTGCGCCAGACCGTCGGCCCGGATACCGTGACCGTCCAGCAGAACGACGCGCTCGCAGGTTTCCAGTATCAGATCCAGGTCGTGGGAAGCGATCAGCTTGGTCTCGGACATCTGATTCAGCTGGCGGATCAGCGTCCTTCGATTGTAAGGATCGAGGGCGTTTGACGGTTCGTCCATCAGGACAAGATCCGGTTTCATCGCGAGGATCACAGCCAGGCAGACCATGCGCTTTTCACCGCCGGAAAGCCTGTAGTTCTGGCGGTTCTTCAGAAAAGCGATCTCTGTGCGGGCCAGTGCTTCATCGACAGCGGCTTCGACTTCTTCGCTGCTCAGACCGTAATTGCGGGGAGCAAAAGCGATATCATCATAGACGGTCGGGAG
>CACZPA010000065.1 GCA_902782895.1 uncultured Eubacteriales bacterium | reverse complement strand
TTCCTTGCCAAACAGCAGCTCGTCGAGCGAGTACCATCCGGCCGGACGTCCGCAGAGCTTCTCGGCCGTCTGCAGCGCGCCGTTTACGAAGATCCGGCGGCTTGCGGCGGAGTGTTTGATCGAGATGGTTTCGTCCTCGCCGAAGAGATAGACTGTGTGCTCGCCGGCGACGGTTCCGCCGCGCAGGGACAGAACACCGATCTCGTTGTCCGTGCGGGCTCCGACGATACCGTCCCGCCCGCTTACGACCTTCTTCTGATGCTCGGGATCGATCGCGGCAAGCAGCATCTTAGCGGTGCCGCTCGGAGCGTCCTTTTTCTGACGGTGATGTGTCTCTGTGATCTCGATGTCAAAACGCTCCAGCAGATCGCGCGGCAGCTCCTCCAGCATGTGGCGGAAGAGCGCGATGCCGAGGCTGTAATTCGCGCTGTAGATCACAGGCGTGTCAGCAGCGAGCTCCTTCAGGACTGCCATATCCGCTTCTGTGTAACCGGTTGTGCCGCTGACTAGTGCGGCGTGTGTGCGGCGGACGTATTCTGCCGTGCAGGGGAGCAGTCCCGGCCCGGAGAAGTCCAGTACCGCGTCGGCAGCGGGCAGTGCAGCCGCGTCAGCCGTATTATCCACATCGATATGTCCCAAAACGGTATGACCCATCTCGAGAGCGGCCTGCTCGATCATCCGTCCCATCTTGCCATAGCCAAAGATTACGATTCTCACAGCAGTTTGTACTCCTTCATCGTAGCGGCAAGCGTCGCGCGGTCCGCGTCCGTCATCGGATAGAGCGGCAGGCGGAAAGATCCCGCCTCCATTCCCATGAGGTTCAGGGCTTCTTTTACCGGGATCGGATTGACCTCCAGGAACAGGTCGTTCATGATCTTGAGATACTCGATCTGCATGCGGGCAGCCTCTTCGTGACGGCCTTCCAGATAGGCGTGCACCATCTGGCTGCATTCCCTGGGCATAATATTGGCCCATACGGAGATGACGCCCTTCGCACCGATGCTCATCAGCGGAATCGTAATGTCGTCATTACCGGAATACATCGTGAAATGATCGTTCAGATAGCCTGCGATCTTCATCGCGTAGCTCATATTGCCGCTTGCTTCCTTGATGCCCATGAAATTGCCGTGCTCCGACATGCGCTTCACGACGGAAGTGCTGATGCTGCAGCCGGTGCGGCCGGGCACGTTGTAGGCGATAACGGGACAGGTAATCGCGTCGGCGACCGTCGCGAAATGCCGGTACATGCCTTCTTCGTTGGTTTTATTATAATACGGAGAGATGCAGAGAACCGCGTCTACGCCCATCTCGGCGTAACGCTTGCTCTTCATCAGCTGTGTCTCCGTGCTGTTGGAGCCGCTTCCGGCGATGACCTTAACACGGCCCGCGATTTTCTCGAGAGCAAATGCACAGATGGACTCATCTTCTTCATGAGACATGGTAGAGGATTCGCCGGTAGTGCCAAGCACCAGGATCGCGTCCGTACCGCCCGCGATCTGGAACTCAATCCATTTGCCAAGCGCGTCGAAGTTGATGCTTCCGTCCGCGTGGAAGGGTGTTGCCAGCGCAACAATGGATCCGGTTATCATAGTGGTTCCTCCTTTGCAGAGATTATTTAAGTTATTTTACACCAGCAGGCCGTAAAAAGCAACCTTAGGATTGAAATAAACGGCCGGAAGTGGTATAGTAAAAGACAGTAAAATCTTTTCTACGCACAGAAACAGAATTAAATGGGAGAAAAGGGGCACAGTACATGTTATTCAAATCAAGATCCAAGGAAGAGCATTACAAATGGATGACCGAATCGCCCGTACCGGCAACCGCCATTGAGCTGTCGCTGCCGGCCATCGTCGGCACGCTGATCACGACGGTTTACAACCTCGTCGACACCTTCTACGTCGGCAAGCTCGGCACCAGCCAGGCGGCCGCGATCGGCGTCGCGTCCTCCATCATGAATCTCTCCAACGCCTTCGGATTCCTGATGGGCATGGGCGGAGGCCTTGTGATCGGCCGTCTGCTTGGGGCGAAGCAGCCTAAAGAAGCGGATGTCTACGCGTCCACCGCGTTCTTTGTAACGCTGGTCGCAAGCTCGATCCTCGCGGCATGCGGCATTCTCTTCGTCACGCCGCTGATGAAGGCGATGGGCGCCACCGAGACCAATATCCAGTATGCGGTCGAGTATTCGCGGATCCTCCTGATCGCTTTTCCGATCATGAGTACTTCGCTGGTGCTCTCAACGATTATCCGATGTGAAGGCAAGACGCTGTATTCCATGATCGGTATCGGAACCGGCGGAGTCCTTTCCATCGCGATAGCGCCGATCTTCATCTTTGTCTGCAAGCTGGGCATACGCGGCGCGGCCTTGACCGACGTTGTCTGCCAAAGTGTCAGCCTCCTGCTGCTCCTTTCCTTCTATCTGCGGGGCAAGAGTCAGACCCATCTTTCCGTCAAAAACGTCAATCTCAGGATTCTGCCGACCATGATCAAGAACGGCTTCCCGTCCCTGTGCCGGCACCTGACCTATTCACTGGCCAATATCTCGATGAATTTCAGCGCACAGCCCTTTGGCGACAGCGCGCAGGCCGCGATGTCCATCGTGATGCGTCTGCTGAATCTGTCCCAAGCCCTTACAAACGGCATGAATCAGGGCGCGCAGACCCTCTTCAGCTTTAATTTCGGCGCGAAAAAGTACCTGCGTGTCAAGGAGATCTTCCGTTTCATTCTGATCCTCAACACCTGTGTACTGGCCGTCATCGGCATTACAGAGGTTTTCCTGGCCAGACCGCTTGTTACGCTGTTCCGCGACGATCCGGATGTCATCGCGATCGCCACGCCGGGTGTCCGGATCCAGGCGCTCGGAATGCTCCTGATCCCGCTCAGTACGATGCCCAATATGCTCTTCCAGGCGATCGGCGAGTCCTGGAAGTCCTCCTTCCTCGCGTTCGCGAGACAGGGACTCTTCTATGTTCCGCTTGTCCTGCTGCTGCCCAGGCTCCTCGGAATCCTTGGTCTGCAGTGCGCAATGCCTTTGTCCGATCTGATCACGCTGTGTATCGCGATGCCGATGCTGTTTGCCTTCTTTAAGAAGCTGAACGTATTGATCAGCGGGCAGCAGGCAATACAATCCTAAAGGAGTAATGATGAACATGAACGAATCGACCAATCTGACGATCATGACGGATCTGTACGAGCTGACCATGATGCAGGGCTACTACAGATACGGCAAAACCAACCAGAGAGTGGTATTTGATCTTTTTTACCGGACAAACCCGTTTGGCGGCGCGTACGCCATCGCGGCAGGCCTGGAGCAGGCGATCGACTATATCCGGAACCTGCATTTCTCGGAGAGCGATATCGAATATCTGCGGTCGCTGGCGATTTTCGATGATGATTTTCTGGATTATCTTCGCACCTTCCGCTTTACCGGTGACATCGACGCGATCCCGGAAGGGACGGTCGTGTTCCCGATGGAGCCGCTGCTGCGGATATCTGCTTCGATCATGGAGGCACAGCTCGTGGAGCCGGCGCTTCTGACGATCATCAACCACCAGACGCTGATCGCGACCAAGGCGGCCCGTGTCGTACACGCGGCAAAAGGCGACGCGGTCATGGAGTTCGGACTGCGGCGCGCGCAGGGTCCCGAGGCGGGAACGCTTGGCGCGAGAGCTGCCGTCATCGGCGGCTGCGTCGGTACGTCCAATGTTCTGACAGGCAAGCTGTACGGCGCGCTGCCGAAGGGGACACATGCGCACAGCTGGGTCATGAGCTTTGATTCACAGCTGGAGGCTTTCCGCGCGTACGCGAAGCTTTTCCCCGACATGTGCATCCTGCTGGTCGACACGTATGATACGCTGCGCAGCGGTGTGCCGGACGCGATCAAGGTCTTCCAGGAGATGCGCGACGCGGGCATCAAGTCCAAGACCTACGGTATCCGGTTGGACAGCGGTGATCTGGCGTATCTTTCGATCGAAGCGCGCAAGATGCTGGACGAGGCGGGCTTCCCGGACGCGATCATCAGTGCTTCCAGCGATCTGGATGAATTCGTCATCCGCGATCTGAAGCACCAAGGCGCGCAGATTTCCCTCTGGGGCGTCGGTACACGTCTGATCACGGCGGACGGCAATCCGTCGCTTGGCGGCGTCTACAAGATGGCGGCGGAAGAGAACGCTGCCGGCGAAATGATCCCCAAGATCAAGCTTTCCAACAATCTGGAGAAGATCACGAACCCGGGCATCAAGCAGGTGCTGCGGATCTACGATAAGGAGACCGGCTATCTGCGCGGCGATCTGATCACGCTCGATGATGAAATGTTTGATGAGAAAAATGAGCTGACGATTTTCCATCCGGTCAATACCTGGAAACACATGACCTTCGCGGGCGGCTCCTACAGGCTGCGAAAGCTGCTGGTACCGGTCTTCCGCGGCGGAGAATGCGTATATACATGTCCGTCCCTGATGGAGATTCGCGATATCTGCGCGAAGGAGCAGGAGACGCTGTATCCGGAGACCCGCCGTACCATGAATCCGCAGGACGTTCCGGTCGATCTTTCCGTGAAGCTGTGGACACTGAAGAACGAGATGCTCCATCAGTACGGCAAGGAGCAGAGATAAGGAGACAGAATATGATTTATAAGAATAATATCACAAACCCCGAGGACGCGAGTGAGTGGACCAGAGCCTATCTGGATTCGATTCTGGTGGAAATGCGGCTGCTCGACAGCTGCGTACCGGACACGTCCTGCACGGTTTTCGGGAAGAAATTCGCGACGCCGATCATGACGGCCGCTTTCTCCCATCTGGACAGGATGCATGAAGGCGGTATGGTGACGATGGCCCGCGGCGCGGCGCAGGCGCATGCGCTGAACTGGGCCGGGATGGGCGACGCCGAGGAGCTGGAAGGGATTCTTGGAGCATGCCCGGAGACGGTGAAAATCGTCAAGCCCTATATGGACCGGGATCTGGTCCGTGAGAAGCTGCAGCATGCGTACAAGGCCGGCGCGATCGCGGTCGGCATGGATATCGATCACAGCTTTAACCGCAAGGGACAGCACGACGTGGTGCGGAACATGGAGATGGCGCCGGTCAGCTTTGAAGAGCTGAAGAGCTTTGTGGCGGAGACGCCGCTGCCTTTTGTCGTAAAGGGCGTACTGAGCGTGCAGGACGCGCTGAAGTGCCGGGAGGCCGGTGTCAGCGGCATTCTGGTCAGCCATCATCACGGCATGATTCCGTACGGCGTGCCGCCGCTCATGATCCTTCCGGAGATCGTAAAGGCTGTCGGAGCGGATATGGACATTTTCGTGGACTGTCACATCGATACCGGCGCGGACGCGTTTAAGGCGATCGCGCTCGGTGCGAAGGCTGTCTGCGTGGGCCGCGCGGTTCTGGAGGATTTCGGCAAGAATGGCGCGGAAGGCGTCCGGGCTTACATCGAGTCAATGACAGACGGACTGCGCGAGATGATGGCGAAGACCGGTGCGGCCAATCTTGCTTCGATCGATCCGGGTGTTCTGCATATTCCGGTATAAAATTGGCACTGTATACATTAGGGGATCCGCATCTGTCCTTCGGTGTGCCGGGCAAGAAGATGGACAAGTTCGGCAAAGCCTGGGTCGGACATGAAGAGAAGATCCGCCGCAACTGGCTGGAGCAGGTGCGGGAGAGTGATACGATAGTACTGGCGGGAGATTTTTCCTGGGGCCGCGATCTCGATGAGTGCGGCCCTGATTTTGATTTCATTGAGAAGCTGCCCGGCCGCAAGATCCTGATCCGCGGCAATCATGATATGTTCTGGGACGCGAAAAAAACAGCCCGGCTGAACGAGCTGTT
>CACZPA010000064.1 GCA_902782895.1 uncultured Eubacteriales bacterium | reverse complement strand
GGCGGCAGCTATCTGGCTTTTATCACGGGCAATCTGATCAATATGAAGATCCCCTGCGCAATCAACGCGCGCGACATCGTCGGCGTCAAGAGCGGCACCCCGGAGAACGAGATCATTTCTACGCTTTCCATCGCCACTTCGTCGCTTGTTACGATCGTTGTGCTCGCGCTCGGCGTAATCCTGATGATCCCGCTGCAGCCGATCCTGCAGTCTCCCGCGCTCCAGCCGGCATTCGAAAATGTCGTACCGGCGCTTTTCGGCGCGATGGCCTGCAAATACTACCGTTCCGACAAAACGGTCGCTTTGATCGTGCTGGCTTTCATGACGCTGCTCTTCGTCTTTGTCCCGTCCCTGATCGGATCGACAAGCATGATGGTCATCCCAAGCGGCGCGCTGGCGATCGGACTTTCCTATCTGAGTTTCCGCAAGAAGCATAAAGCCGCTGAGGAAGGAGGCAAAGCATGATTTTTCTCTATATCGTTCTTGGGCTGATCGGCCTCCTGCTGCTTCTCGTGCTCGCCGCGCTGATCCGGACATTGCTCACGCCGGCCCGGACCGCTGACTGGGAGCCTGTGAAGGATCCCGAGCGTGAGCAGCAATACGCGGAAAAACTGGCAAAGATGATCCGTTTTGAGACCGTTTCCTACAAGGGACAGATTCAACGGGAGAAATTCCTCGAATTCCATAAGATTCTCGAGGAGCTCTTCCCGCTCGTCCACCAGAACCTGCAGAAAACCGAGATCGACGGCAGTCTGCTCTATTACTGGGAGGGCAAGCACCACGACAAGCCGATCGTTCTGATGGGCCATCAGGATGTTGTCCCGGCCGAAGGTACCTGGGAGCATGAGCCTTTTTCCGGCGATATCGAAAACGGCAAGGTCTGGGGCCGCGGCAGCGCGGATACCAAGTGCTCTGTCATGTCCTTCCTGCAGGCGGCCGAAGAGCTTCTCGCGGAGGGATACCAGCCGGAACAGGACGTCTGGCTCTCCTCCTCCAATACGGAAGAGATCGGCGGCGACGGCTGTCCGAAGCTCGTCGCGCATCTGAAGGAGCTCGGCGTCACGCCCTATATCGTCAATGATGAAGGCGGCTCGATCGTAACCGAGCCGATGTCCGGTCTGAAGGGGAATTTCGCGATGATCGGTGTCCTGGAAAAAGGCCAGGGCAATCTGCGGATCATCGCCCGTTCCAACGGCGGTCACTCCAGCTACCCGCCCAAGAATTCGCCGATCGTGCGGCTCTCTGCCTTTATGACGGATCTTTCCAGGCACAGCCCGATGAAATCGATCATGAATACGCAGGCACAGGAAATGTTCGCGAATATGGCGCCTTACGGGCCTCTCTGGATGCGGCTTCTCTTCGGCAATCTGTGGCTCTTCAAGCCGCTGCTGACAGCCCTGATGCCGTCGATCTCCAGTCAGGCGGCAGCGCTTCTGCGCACAACCGTTGCTCCGACCATGCAGTCCGGCTCCGATGGCTGCAACGTGCTCCCGCAGGAAGCGTCCCTGGTATTGAACCTCCGCTACATCCCGCATCAGAACATGGACGAAAGCAACGCGGCGATCCGGGAAATCGCGAAAAAATACGACCTCGAGGTCGAGGTCATGGACGCTTATCCCGCCTGTGAGCCGGTAGATTCCCACAGCGAAGCGTTCCAGCTCGTCGAAAACGTGATCCGCGAGGTCTTCCCGAAGCTGCCGATCATCCCCTACGTCATGACGGGCGGCACCGACGCCCGCTTCTATCAGGAAATCTGCGACGCCTGTATCCGCTTCTCACCGGTCGTCTACGGTCCTGCGCAGATGAAAGGCATGCATGGACTGAATGAGTATCTGGATACATACAGTCTGCCGGGGGCGGTGGACTATTACAAGACGCTGATACAAAAAAACCAGTAATATAAAGCTGCCGGCTTACGACTCGCGCCCGTTTTAAAGGCGCTCGCTGTAAGCCGGCAGTTTTTATTACACGTTTTTTTGTTCACCATGTAAACGTCTTGGTGTGGGCGGTATGTGGACTGAAAACTAGCTCCCGGGACACATTTCGCGCGCCCGTTTCAGTAAAGAGCTCACGAAGAATACGTTGATACGCCTGTAAAAAAGCAACCGGATCATATCGAACGCCTTTCAAATGAGCGTGAGATGTGATCCGGTTGCTTTTATGATTGTCGCTTACAACAACTTCTTCGTGAGCTCTTCCGCCTTTTCGTAGACCCAGTGCAGGTGTTCGTCCGGCGTTGCCAGATGCGTGGTGCAGTCCGCGCCGATGATAACACCGGTCGTTCCGGCTTCTTCCACGATCTTTTCGACATAAGCCTGAATCTCTTCCTTAGTGCCGGCGCACAGGAGATCCGTCTTATCGTTGCCGAATCCGCCGATCACGCATTTGCCGCCGAACATCTTCTTGCCTTCCGCAAGGGATACACCCTCCGCGTGAACGGCCCAGTTGATGACGCTGCAGTCGTAATCCGTATAGAAGGAAAGATTGTTAAGGCTTCCTCGCCAGCCGCAGATATGCAGCAGATGATCCGGCGCATAGCTGTTTGCTTTTGCGATAATGTCCTTCTCAACAGGCGTCACATACGTCCTGTAGATGTCTTCCGGAATTCCTCTGTTGAAACTCTGTACGCTGAAATACATGCCGTCCGAGATCCCCTCGCCGAGTATTCTGTCCAGCAGGATATTCGTATAGTATCCGATCGTCTTCAGCGCCGCACCAACCGCCGCGGGGTCCTCCTTGATCAGTTTCACGATCGGATTGCGATCTCCATCCTCGCACAGTTCCGGATGGGTCATGCGCATCCTGTGGTTGATCTGGAAGGTCGGCGAGAAAACATTATAGAATACCAGTCTGCCGTCATTGTAGATCTCACGGATCCGCTTCGCGAATTCGACGGACTTGTCCATGTAAAGTTCCATGTCCGCGGTCGGCGCGAGATTCGCCAGATCCGCTGCGCAGTGCATGTCTTCATAGTTGAACGGCATAAAGAACAGACCGTCTGTCATGACTTTCGCGAAATCCGGATCGAATTCGTCCTTAAATGCCATGGTTCCGGCCAGATTCTGCTCAATATATTCGGGATTCTTCAGGCCATCAACCAGCTCGCTTTCCAGAAAATGATGCCAGAAAGCCACCAGAATCTTATCCGCCGGCTCATTGTGGAATGTTTTCAGCACTCTTTCTCTTCTGTCCATGATATCCCCCTTCTCCTTACTTCAGGAAACCGTTGATGATCTGCTCTTCCGCTTCCTGTTCGGTCAGTCCGAGAGACATCAGCTTGATCAGCTGCTCTCCGGCGATCTTGCCGATCGCGGCTTCATGCACCAGGGAAGCCTCCAGGTTGTTAGCCTCCAAGGACGGGATCGCGAGGATCCTTCCCTCATCCATCAGGATTGAATCACATTCCGTGTGTCCGGAGCAGGCCGCGTTCGCGACGATGCCGAGATCCAGCTTCTGATAGGAATGGTCACGCGCGACACCACGGGAAACGATATCCGCGCTGGATCCGTCGCCGTTGAGGATCACGTCGTATTTGCTGACAGCCTGCTGTGTTCCATGCGTCATCAGACGCTCCCGGACGACCAGATGCGCGTCCGCGGCAAGCTCTGCCGTCGAAACACGTTCCGTAGAGTCGACGCCTTTGATCTGGACCATTTCCATCTCCATGGAGCTGCCCTCTTCCATGTGCACGTCGGTGACAGGATTGAGGATACGCTGGCCCGTACCGTCACCGGAACCGTAATGCTTTTCCACATAGCGGACTTTTGCGTTTTTGCCTACATAGAAGGTATGCACGCCGTCATGCTCCGAATTCGCGCCGCCGCAGTTATCGATACCGCAGCCGGCAACGATCAGGACATCCGCGTCGTCGCCGATGTAGAAATCGTTGTAGACTGTCTCTTTCAGGCCGGTCTCGCTGATAACGACCGGAATGTGCACACTCTCGTTCTTGGTACCGGGCTTCACGCGGATCACAAGGCCCGAACCGCCTTCCCGCGTGGTGATTTCGATATTCTCGGTGCTCGCACGCCCAGCGGACTTGCCGTTCGCGCGGAAATTATACGCTCCCTCGGGGACCTTATGGAGCCCCGCGATCTCCAGAATCAGCCGTTTCTGTATTTCATCAAATTCAATCATCTGCGCTGCTCCTTATTTCAATCTGTCACAAGCGTCGACCGCCGCGTCCGTCCCGACAAGCTTCGGATAAAGCTCTTCCATCGATCCCTGCTGTGCGATCACACCGTCCTTGATCACGACGATCTGATCCGCGATCTGCAGGATTCTCTCCTGATGGGAGATGATGATAATCGTGCTGTCATGGATCTCCTCGCGCATCCGCTCAAAGACCCGGATCAGGTTCTGGAAGCTCCACAGGTCGATTCCGGCCTCCGGCTCGTCAAATACGGAAAGCTTTGATTTGCGCGCCAGTACGGTAGCGATCTCGATACGCTTGAGCTCACCGCCCGACAGCGACGCGTTGATCTCCCGGTTGATATAATCCTTGGCGCAAAGACCGACCTCCGACAGGTATTCACAGGCTGCCGCCGCGGAAAGATTCTTGCCTGCCGCGATCCGCATCAAATCGAGGACCTGGATCCCCTTGAAACGCACAGGCTGCTGAAAAGCATATCCGATGCCCTTGCGTGCCCGCTCTGTGATTCCAAGGTCCGTAATGTCCTCACCGTCGAGCAGGATCTGCCCGGCCGTCGGCTTCCATATGCCCGCAATCAGCTTGGCCAGCGTCGACTTGCCGCCGCCATTCGGGCCGGTGATCACAACGTACTTTTTATCGTCAATTTTCAGGTTAACGTCGTGCAGGATCTCTTTCTGTCCCAGCTCATCCTCAACCTGATAGGAAACGTTCCTTAACTCCAGCATTGTAAAAACTCCTTTAAACGAATTAACAACGATATTATATCATATTCGCAGCAAAAAAGCCATATTCGGCACGAATAGATATGGATTGAATTTCCGTCCCCGACAGGTTATAATCAGATATAATAAACTGTCATCCGGAGGTACCTATGCCGTATTTTTTTCCCGATACCGCAAGTCCTGTGTCCATTTCGGATCTGATCCGTCCCGAAGGTTTCGTCTGCCCGTGCGGACGAGTACACCGTGCAGCGCCGCTTTCCGCCCTTGAAGTCGGGCCGGGAGTCCTGCAAAAACTTCCGGAGATGCTGGATTCCCTCGGCATCCGTAAGCCCTATCTTGTAATCGGCGGTTTTGCGATGGAAGCCTGCGGCAAAGACGTCCTCGATCTGCTTGCCGATCGACCGTACAA
Organism: uncultured Eubacteriales bacterium; assembly: GCA_902782895.1. Lineage (GTDB taxonomy): Bacteria > Bacillota > Clostridia > Lachnospirales > Bianqueaceae > RUG12817. The sequence continues at coordinate 100 of CACZPA010000064.1, read as the reverse complement.
GCTCTGCACACTGCCGAAGCTGCCCCGTCCTCTGCCCAATGAAGAGTATCTGGACCGGATCACAGAGGGCTTTGATCCGTCCTGTGACATGATCCTTGGT
>CACZPA010000063.1 GCA_902782895.1 uncultured Eubacteriales bacterium | reverse complement strand
CTTTACCTCTGCAAAGATGTTGAGACCTTTGGATCCGGTATCAGAAAGATCTATACACTTTGCAAGGAAGCAAATGTCACTGTTTCATACATAAATGAGGAAGCGGCGTTTACACTTGTATTTTCAAGAGACGACCGGAATAACCCGCCAAAGCATGGCGAGATAAATGGCGGGATAAATGACAGGATAACGGAAGCGGAGCTTATGCTGCTCTCTTGGCTGCAAAAATCATCTTCTGTACATTTGTAAAAGACAGACAGCTCATGAATAAAAACTCTATATGAAAGAAAAAGAACCGAACTCTTGCACGCAGCAGTAGTTCGGTTCTCTATGTTATAAACCCAATTAATCTGTCCCCATATCCGCAAGCCAGGAAACGTCTCTTGTGCGGATGATCTTATTGCGCCCAAGTCCAAGCTCCAGAATCAGAACCGGTACTCCTGTCAGTTCTTCGATCCGGCGGATGAAATACTTGGCTCTGTCTGGCAGTTCTTCAAAGCTGCTGCATCCGTTGATCTGTCCCCAGCCCGGAACCGTTTCATAAACCGGCTCGCACTGTGCCATCACTTCCGCACTGGCAGGGACGGTTTTAATGATCTCTCCATTGAGCTTGTATCCTGTGCAGATCTGGATCTCACGCATATCACGCAAAGCGTTCATCTTTGTCAGGGCAAATCCGTCCAGTCCGTTAACACGCGCGGCATAGCCAACCGCGACCGCGTCGAACCATCCGACTCTGCGGAACTGTCCTGAAGGCTCGTATTCATTGCCACGATCCCGCAACGTCTGTGCGCCTTCTCCGAAGATCTCCGTCGGGAACGGGCCTTTCCCTGCCCGGGATGTATAGGCTTTGATAACGCCCAGTGAATGCTCGATCGCGTGCAGTCCCACACCGCTTCCGATTGCCATGCCGCCGATCGTCGGATAGGAAGTCGTTACGAACGGATAAGTCCCGTAATCAGGATCCAGCATTGTTGCCTGCGCACCTTCAAAAATCACTCTTTTGCCGCTGTCCAGCATATCCTCGAGCAGCTCTCCCGTGTCAGTGATATAAGGAGCCAGCCTCTCGGCATATTCCATATATTCTTTGATCGTCTGCTCTGCGTCCGCCTGCTTGACACCGCCATAAACGCGGGTGATCAGGCGGTTTTTCATCTGTGTATTCCGGCGCACCTTGCGCGCAAAAACCTCCGGCTGCAGAAGATCACAGACACGGATGCCGATCCGCTCGATTTTGTCCATATAGCAAGGACGGATACCATATCTGGCGGATGCCGGATCTCCGTCACCGCCTTCATGTACTTCATTCATCAGGCTGTCCAGAATCAGATGATACGGCATGACCAGATGCGCACGCCAGCTGATTCTGACATTGTCAACATAGAAACCCTCTGCTCTGAGGCGATCCATCTCCGCCAGAAGCTCTGCCGGATTAACCGCCGATCCGTTTCCGATGATACCGAGAACGTTCGGATGGATGATCCCGCACGGAACAGAAGAAAAGCGATACCGCTTATCATTGATCACAACGGTATGGCCTGCGTTGTTTCCTCCTGACGTCCTGACAACCGCATCTGCCCCGCCTGCGAGAAAGTCTACGATTTTGGCTTTCCCTTCGTCGCCCCACTGGGTTCCGATCACAGCAATACCAGGCATCTGAACTCCTCCATTTTTTGCATATTCTTTCTTAACTTAAGGATTACCTCAGCAGGTCTGTCCGGGACCTTTCTCATCCTGCCCACTTATACAAACCTACCGTACTCTGTATTTTACACGATATTGGACTATTTTGCAACAGATGAATGACTCAAATTTGTTTTCCTGCCGGATCAGCCGGCGTGTCACTCCTGCTCTTTTGCGCCGGGGATGGCCTCCTGAGCCAGTTTTGTCAGTTCTTCTGTTGTATAGATATACTTTTTATGGCAGCAATCGCAATACAATTCAATATCTTCCTTTTCATCGGCAAGCTCCAGCAGATCCTCTCTGGTCAGGCTGCGCAGGGCATTTGTAACTTTCTCCCGCGAGCAGTTGCAATGAAAGCGGACTTCTCTTTTATCCAGGATCTGAAGAGCCATATCACCCAGCAACGCCTCCAGCATCTCCTCCGGCGTATGCTCTTCGGAAAGATAGGATGTCACCGACGGGAAGGCCATGATCTTATCCTGCAGCTTCTCGGCCGTTTCATCTGTCGCGCCGGGCATCATATGGAAGATGAATCCTCCCGCCGCCTTGACGGAACAGTCCCTGTCCACCAGTACGCCAAGCGAAACCGCAGACGGCAGCTGTTCCGAAACCGTATAGTAATAAGCCAGATCTTCCGCGATCTCTCCGCTGACCAGCTCGGAGTTTCCGATATACGGCTCTTTCATGCCGAGATTCTGAATGACCTGCAGGGTTCCCTTGCCTACCGCTCCGGAGACATCCAGTTTGCCGGCAGCTTTGGGCGGCAGATCCACATGCGGATTCAGGGCAAATCCCCAGACGTTGCCGTCGCAGTCAGCGTCCGCCGTGATCCTCTCGACAGGGCCATCGCCCCGGATGATCAGCGTAAGCTGGTCCTTTTCGCTTTTCATCTGCCAGCCCATCATGGCTACAGCGCTCAGGAGTCTGCCCAGAGCCGCCGTTACGACCGGCGACGTATCATGATTCATTCTCGCTGTCTCCACCGTCTCCCGGGTTATGCAGGCAAACGCCTGAATCTGTCCATTAGCCGCTGTCGCGCGAAGCATATAATCCATAACTGTTATGATTCCTTTCTCTTGCTGATTTCTCTTGCCGCGAAACAGATTCGTTCGCTTTCCGGGGTCGGAGGCTGCAGTGTAAACGCGTCAAACATATCCAGAAACTCCAGTCCGGCCGCTTCCAGAAGGCCTTTTACCCGTTCCGGGTCATATGCCTTCTCATGGTGAATCTCTTCTACCCTGCGATACAGATCACTTTCCTTCTCTTTTACAAAAAAGGTGATCTGGTATTCGTTGATTTTCTCTTCTTCATAATAATAATTGTCCCAGATATACGCCGCATCGTCATAGATCTCTGTCTGAACATGATCCGCCATGACGTTCTTAAAGCGATACTCGGTATTCATATCGAAGAGAAATACACCGCCCGGATCGAGATAATTATTGACCAGCCGAAAAACCTGAAGCAGATCTTCCTCTTCCAGAAGATAATTCAGACTGTCACAGGTACAGATCACGGAGCTTACCGTCCCGTACAGTTCAAATTCGCGCATATCCTGCTCGAGGAAAAGAATGCTGCAGTTTTCCTGTTCTGCCTTCCTCCGGGCTGACTCCAGCATATCGGCAGACTGATCCGCGCCGATCATGTCATAACCGCGTTTCGCAAGAGGAATCGTCAGATTGCCTGTCCCGCACGCCAGATCCAGGACCAGCGACGGTTTCTGCCCATAATGCCGCCATAGCATTTCGATATAATCCGCCCATTCCTCATAAGGAACATCTTCCATAAACTCGTCGTATACTTCCGCGAATTCCTGGTACATAGCGCGCCTCCTCTCTTTTATGCAGTCGATCTATTATACCATACTCCGCGGAAAAAGGACAGTCATTTCCGCTTTTTCTCCCGTCTGCGGAAGAATCCTCGCCGTTGTCCGCGCTTTTCCGTGATCGGGATATCGAAATCCTCTCCAAGCAGATCCGGAAGGCTCTCTGCAAACAGTTCCTCCGGAGCTTCTTCGGCCGTCTGTAAAACACCTGCCGCCTCAAGATAATGTCGGTAGTAGACGCCGACTTCTTCCTGCGGACTTTTTTTCTGTATTGCCGTCGTCAGCAGCATATACGCAATCTTCTCTTCCGGATCCTGCAGATCTGTTTCCTCCCGGGTTTGCGGAATATAGACACACGATAGACCAGTATCCGTATAAAACCATAACCGGGGATCCGCCGGAAAGCCCGCCGGATCCAACAGCAGGCAGTCTGCGGTTTCGAATATCTTACGCAAACCGGCAAGTATTTCACTTGACTCGGGCATCTGCTCTACATCCGCCAGAGACGACAGATCCGCCCGAATATAACCGATCCAGCTTGCGGGATCCGAAGAAAAGGCTACCAGCAGGCCTTCCGGCTGCTGGCGCAGAACCATAGCCGCCTGATAGGCAGCCCAGTTTCCTGTATTCTCCACGATAATGCATTCTCTTCCATCCTGGATCTGTCTAAAAATATTGGCCAATCCATTCACCTCCCCATGTGATCAGCATTCCTGCCCAGAGAAACGGTATAAACGGCAGACCGGCTTTTTTGTTCCGTTCTTCCGCGTAAGAAGCGATAGAAGCTGCCAGCAGTAAAACCGAAGCATGCGCCAGTATTTCCCACATAATTCCGCCTTTCGTATACAGCGGCAGCCCTCCCAGAACCCAGATGTCTGCTTCTCCGATCTGTCCCTTTCCAAAGAAATACAACAATAAAAGGATTCCCGTCAGAAGCATAGCGTCCGGCCAGCTCATGATATCTCCCAGCCACACTGTCCGTATAAAAGCTGTCAGAATCCCTACATAACTGTACACCAGCAGTCCCCTCTCCCGTACTCTGTATGTCTTCAGATCCCGGAGAGCAGGCTCTGCCAATACCAGAACCAGCAGTGCGGAAAACGCTTTACCTCCCGTCATGAGAACCAATCTCCTCCTAACTGGCAGAATCCGCAAGGCTGATACAGCCCGCTCTCCAGCTCTTCCTCTGTCAAAGGTGTAAGATCCGGAAACAGATATCTGCAGCCCTGCACATGATAGCTTATGCCGCCTTTTGTCACATACACCATACCGGATCCTCCCCCGCATTCTTTACAAGGTTTGTATCCTTCCGCCTCTGCTTCCTCTCTGCTCATATTCACTACATCTTTATCGATCAGGAAACAGTCCAGCGAATGGTAATGCGTCCCGTTGCTGATCCGGTAATATGTCGTTTTCTTGTTTTCTTCTTTATCATCATCGGCCGGTCCGTAATTCCACGCGTCCCCGACAAAAGCGCGCGTCTGCACGCTGGCATAGACCCTTTGATTTGTGAAAAAGCCAAACGGGTCGGGCCACTGTATCGAAACATAAGCTGTAACGGATATCAGATCCGTGATCCCGCTTTTGCTGTAAAAGAATCGTGAATATGCAAAGTGCGGCCCGCTAACCGCTCCCAGTTCCGTCCAGAATGATTCCGGCTGCATTCGTTCGGAGACAGCTGACGCTGCCAGTTTCCATGCTTCATCCACTGCGGTCTTCCACGCTTCCCGTCCGATTGCCTGTCCTGTCGTCCCCGGTGCTTCCAGAATCATCAGACAATACCGCAAGAGATCTGCAGCATAATAGCCTGCTTCTCCGGCCTGTTCCAGCCAATCCGAAGCGGTTTCCGTTAATTCGGAGTGCTCTGCTTGCTCCTGAACCTGATATACGCCGTTCTGTACATCCCGCAGTCCTGTCCGATCCATCAGATAGCCGGCAGAGCTTAATGTCTCCGCCGTATGAAAAACGTTTTGCTTCAGATTCTCATATAGAATTTCATATTTCAGACAATACAAAAACGGTATCCAGATCAGGATAAAGAGTGGGAATATCAGTGCCGCCTCTACTGTCATGGAAGCTTTTCTATTCATAGGAAAAAACCTCTCCAGCCGTATAGGTTCCGTTCTTTGCTTTGATCTCTGTTTCCAGCACAAAAGAAACTGCGCAATCCGACAGGGAGAAATCGGTATCTCCGCTTTTCTGCAGATTGCGTTCGATCAACTCTCTGATTCGGAAAAGCTCTTTGTCCCGGTCGCCAAAAAGGAGCAGAATCCGCAGATAATCCTCATAGTCCAGGCCCATGCTTTCTTTCGTTTTCTCGAGCAGATTCTTCTTGTTCATGGTAAGGATCGCGTCCAGAT
>CACZPA010000062.1 GCA_902782895.1 uncultured Eubacteriales bacterium | reverse complement strand
AGCGCGAATCGCGTCTTCCGGCGCGACGCCCATCCGGATCGTCCGGACCATGCCCTCATACAGATTCACGGCACTGCCCGCCAGAACACCGTTTGGCAGACGAATCTCGCCGTTCTTTTTGATCACCGGCTGTCCGCCAAGATAAGCTCTCCCGTCCGGCATCCCGCAAAGCCGGATGCTGTCGCTGATCAGGATCACTCTCTCCGCTCCGAAGAGCCGGAACAACGCCTTAACCATGGCCGGATGCAGATGTACCCCGTCGCCGATCACTTCCGCCGAAACATTTTCACTCTCCCAGCCGGCCGCGATCGGCCCTGGCGCTCTGTGCAGAAAACCGGGCATCGCGTTGCAGGTATGCGTCAGTCTGACGGCTCCGGCTTCAAAAGCCCGCTTAGCCGTATCATAATCCGCGGTCGTATGCCCGACGGAAAAAGCGATCTGATCCCGCAGCAGTGCGATACAGTCGAGTGTGCCTTCCAGTTCCGGAGCGATCGTAACCGTCTTGACGAGGCCTTCCGACGCATCGATCCAGCTTTGCAGCTTAGCCGCATCAGGTTTTAACAGGTACTTCGGATTCTGCGCTCCGGCGCGCTCCGGTGAAAGAAACGGTCCTTCCAGGTGCAGCCCGACGATCCGCGCGGCTCTGCTGTCCGCAGCGCCAGCAGTCTCCTGCGTTCTGCGATAAGCCGCAGCCGCTTTGCACGCAGCCGTAATCTTATCTTCCGAAACCGTCATGGTGGCAGGACAGATCTGCGTCACGCCGTGTTCATACTCATAACGCGCGATCGCGGCGATTCCTTCCGGATTACCGTCGCTCACATCTTCGTTTACAGCGCCATGAAAATGCAGATCCGTCAATCCGGGAAGCACATACAATCCGTCCGCATCAAGGACCTCTTCCTGTTCAAAAGGCATCAGTCCGTCATTGTTCGCGCTGCCGTTCGATCCGCCAGGCAGCAGATCATCTGACAGTTCCCGGATAAAGCCGTCCTCCACGCGGATATCCTTCCTGTGAAACCTGAAATCCGTACAGTAGACCAGCCCGTTTCGTATCAGCATACCGTTCCTTCTTTCTTCGATTCTCAAATAAAGTTTCTATGAAAATCCAATCTATTATAGAGGAATCCCCTGTCTCTGTCAAGGACAGAGACGGCCTGGCTTCCATCACCACTTCTTCACGAATTGACGACCGCAGATTAGTCGATCTCGTAAATTACCCGCTCTTTGGTTTCTTCCTCTTCCACAAAGGAGACCGTAATCTTGTCCCCTTCCTTCAGGAAGAGCGCCTTTCCTGCGTTATCCTCGGAAAGCTGCAGCCTGTAGAGATCTTCTCCGCTTCTGAAATACAGGAAGGTATTCCCGCCGATAACGGCTGTGCGAATCTCGTCAATCGTAATCTCGAGATCAGAAGCCGCCTCCTCCGGTCCCACCGCGGAGGCTCCTCCGACCGTCCGGATCAGCTCCTGAATCGCGGCCGCCGTGTTTTTCTCCGCCTTGGTCGTATAGACCTGCTGATAATCCTGCGCGTCGACCATCGCGTACATTTTGATCAGGCCCGCGCTGTCCTTCAAAGACAGAAGATAGACCGGTTTGCCGCCGACATTGATCAGCGTCGGGAAGGTCGCCGTATAGCCATAGTTCAGTACTTCGCCTTCGGCACTCTGCATGACCGCGTATTCGGTCGCGCCGCTCGTCTGCGTGAACTGCGCTTCATGCGTCCGCATATTGACGAGCATAAAACCGATATTGGACTCATCGCTCACCGCGCTCGTCATACCGGTATAAAGCCAGATATCGCCGTTCTTGGACAGATAGTTATAGCCGGAAGAGGTCTGCGTCACGCCTTCCTGACCGAGCCAGGAATTGATCCAGCCCTTCTGATAACGGCCGTAATCGTTCAGCTCGCTGTTGATCAGCGCTTCCGGATAAATACGGTCGACCCAGGTCGGAGCGTCCTCTACTGCGTATTTCTGCGAATTACCGCTGACCGGGTCAAAAAGGATCACGCCGGTAACCTTGTGCATGGAACGAATTCCCGTATAGGTATAAGTCGTGCAGACATACCAGGGATTGCCCTGATCATCGATCTCAAACGTCGGATCCCCAAAGAGAACCGTCGGATAATGGAACCGCAGATAACGATAGATGTTTTCGTTGAAAAACGCGGACGGTACATACCGCATCTTCTGATCCAGACGCACGAGCTCTGTATTGCCCGTCGTCGTGTTGACCAGAATGTATCCGGGTACACCGGACTTCCGGTTGCGCAGGTACTTGATAAAACCGTCGTAGGCAAGCGGCGTAACACGGCTTGTGCTCTCTTTATAGGAAATCTGATTGTATTCGCTGGATACAGAGAACTGCGATACCAGATCCGTCATCTGTCCCATAACCTTGTCACCGAGCAGCTCCGCGCTGCTGCGGTCAATGATCGCGGTCTGATCGTACTGATACGCCGGGATCTCCGAGAACGGCACCTCCGTCACCTTGATACGCTTCGCGTAGGATCCCGCCATGATGATCGGCGAGAAGATAAAGGCAGCCAGGAAATATATGACAGCCGCTCCGCCGACAATATACAGGATCAGCTGTACCGGGCCGACTTTGCCTTTCGGCATATGTACATGGACCATATTGGATCCGTCCTTCTCAATGACCACCGCCTGTTTCTCGGTGGGAGGACAGAAGGAAAGGATTCCCAGCACCAAAGCGATTGCGACGAAAAACCAGAATTCCACGCTGTGGATATTGATCGCCGGATATGTCGCATAATACCAGATCGCCAGAATCGCGATATAATTCACGATCCGCAGCCACAACGGCCACGGTTTTGCCTTAGCCGTCAGGCCCTTTGCGACCGTGAAAAGCACATAGACAAGTATTACGATAAACAATATAGAAATCATACCCGTTGTTCTCCTGTTGTATATGAATTACAGACTTGCCTCGCCGGACTGCATGCCGCTGAGCTCTGTCCACATCCATTCCGTATGCGGACGTGTATGGACAGTGAGCCAGTTCTCATCGAACGAGAAGCGCATATCCAGTGTTCCGACATTGATCCCGATCGAATAACAGATCAGCCGCAGCTCATGGTCGCTCTGCCACGCGGCGCTGGTATAGACCGGCAGATACAGCGGCTGTTTGCGGCCCTTATAACCATAGATAAGAATCGGACGGCCCGCTGTCTCCTCCTCGGAAGCGAAGCCCGGGAAAATCTGTTTCTCAAAATGTCCTAGTCCGAACGCGAGCGCATGATCCTCTCCGTCCATCGTCCAGCGCAGAACGCCCCGATCTTCTTCAAAATCGAAGCGAATCGCCTCAAAATGCGCGTTGCGCTCTGTCTCCGGCGGTGTCATACGGTAGGTTTTACCGGAAACCTTCCGTGCGAGAGGATTTACGTACTGTCCCTTGACCGTCTGGATTCGGAGTTCTGTACAAAGCTTGCGAAGCGCTTTGCAGGCCGCCGGATCTTCGTCCAGATTCTCTGTGCGGATATTATCATAGACGGTCTGCCTAAAGAGCGTTTCCATCATCTGAATCCTGGAATCTCCGTTCAGCTGATCGTCTCCGACCGTCACAAGGATCAGATCCTTCTCCGGGAAGCAGTAGGCCATCTGCCCGCCGAGACCACGGCAACAGAAGCCGTCCTCCATCATCCAGAAGAAATAACCGTAGCCGTAAGCTCCGTTATCGATCTGCCGTGACGTTGCCTGCTCCATGTACTCCCGGCTGACGAGCTGTCTGCCCTGATACTCCCCTTTGTTCAGACACAGCAGCGCGAATTTCGCAAGGTCGCGCAGTCTGCACAGGATGCCGGAGCCTGTCCAGGAAACAGCTCCGTCCGGTGAAAGGACGCACTCCGCGTCTTCCGAGAAGCCCATCTCATCAAAGCCTTTGGACCGCAGATAATCGAGCAGACGCATACCGGTCAGCTTCTCTACAAGCGCGGCCAGGACCGTCGTCGCGGAGGTTTCATACCAGAAAACCTGTCCCGGACGGTGATCCGGCTTGGCAGTAAAGTAGGTCCGGATCCAGTCTATATCGTCGATAAAGCCATAAGTCGTCGCGCTGAAGGGCGATGCCATCATCAGGAGATCCCGGATCTCAGCGTCCGCGGTATACGGATGCAGCTGCCCGGTGATTTTCTCCGGGAAGTAGGACGCGATCTTATCGTTCAGGCGGATTTTGCCTTCGTCCGCGAGCATTCCGACCGCGACAGCGGTAAAGCTTTTGCTGGTCGAATACATTCTGTGCCGGTCCTCCTTGCGGAAAGGCGCGTAATAAGCCTCCGCGGCGATTTTGCCGTGCCGCAGGATCATGAAACCGTGCATATTGTACTGCGTTTTACGCAGTGCCTCGATAAAAGCCGCAATATTACCGGAAGAAATGCCCAGGCTCTCCGGTGAAGCTTCCGGCAGCGGATTCCGTTCTCTGTACATCGCAAACCCTCCAATCTTAGTATTTAAGGCTTCCGCCCTGTCCCGCGACATATTCCGCCCACTGCGCATCGTCGTACGCATACCGCAGATAAGCAAGCCCTCCTCTGGACATTACAGGATTATAGTCCTCCGCCACATAGGATACCTGTCTGGACAACAGCATCATCTCCGCGTCCTGCAGCATCGGAATATAATCATAGGTCTGCAGAACCGCTCCTTCGATTCCGGCAAGGATCGTAAGCCTTGTATCCTTATCCGCCTGATCCACGCCGAAATTATAAAGCGTGCCGTAGATCGTTACGGTTTCTCCGTTCAAGGCATCCGACCAGTCGCGAACGCTCATGGATACCTCATATCCGTTGACCGGCAGACGCAGCGTGACCGATGAGGCGTCAAACCATCCGGCGTCAAACTGATAGACCGGATTGACGTAACGGTCCGTCAGCTCGAAAGGATCCAGTCTGGAGCCTTTCCAGCCGGCAAATACCATGTCGGCGTTGCCCGCCTTGAACTGCTCCGCCCATTCTTCATCGTATGGTTCGGAAGCCACGAAGCTGATCCGTCCCTCAAAAGGCGTGCCGACTGTGATTTCGGCGATCTTTTCATTCATATAGGCCAGGAACTGCGTGATAAAAGCGGACTGCTGCGACAGGGAATAGGTTACGGTAATCGTCTGATCGCAGATGCCGTCATGATCGTTATCCGAGACATAGCCTGCCGCTATCGCCTCATTGAAAGCCGCGGCATACAGCTCTTTAGCCGTTTCTGGATTATAGCCGGTAATCGCCGCTACCGCTTCGTCGATCGTCCTGTATTTCGCCGCGTCTACAGAATAGAAGCTGCACAGGACATCTTTTGCCCGATCCGTATCCCGGTAAGCCATACCGGTCTCCGTATCGTACAGATAAGCGCTTCCGATCAGTCCATACCCGCTCGAACGGGAAGGCGATACGGTCTTGGCGAAATCCTCTTTGTCCAGGCTCAGCGAAACAGCCTGCCGGAATGTCTTCAGACCGATTGTCTGCAGATCCTGCTTGAGGGCGTCGAATCCCGGCGCAAGCTCCCTCTGCTCCAGCGCATCTGTATTGCCGTTGAAGATCAGACAGAAAACCGCTTCTCCCGGGGTTGTATATACGGATTCGCTCTCTCTGTATTCATCCAGATCCTCTGCCTGCAGTTCATATTCCGCCAGTTCTCCCTTAAGGAACATTTCCTTCTGCTCCGCTTCGTCAGGAATACAGAGGATTTCCGCGGCATCGGTCTGATACATTCTCTGCGTAGATCCGTCTGTCGGATCCGTATAGGTATGTAGGGTATCCGTGTATCCATACCAGTAATCGTTCCGCTCGAAACGCGCGGAGACACCGGACTCATACGCCGTCAGGCTGTACGGACCGTAGCTTCTTGTTGTTTCAACGCTGGTCCCGTAGTCGGAAGACCATGTATTGCCGCTCTGTGTCAGGCAGTCCTCATAAACCTCCGGATATACCAGCCATCCTGTCGTAAGATTATAGAGCAGCTGGAATCCTGACAGCGGCTGCGCCAGAACAAGCGTGATCTGATATTCGCCGGATTTGAACAGGCCGATCGCGGACGTGTCCATGCCCGTCATATAGGTATAGTCCAGATAGATTTCTTCCGGGAAATACGCCTGTCCCAGCGCGATATCCATCTCGGATGTCCCGTACATCTGCGGATAGAAGCTGTACATCTCCCGGATCGTCAGCGGCGTTGCCACAACAAGATCCTGCGCCGGCAGCGAAAGGCCTGCCGGATCCGCTGTCGTCCCGTCAAAAGGATATTTGTCAAAATCATACGCGAAGCCGAGCGAATAATACCAGTTGATGTAGGCGGTATCGTCCCCGTGGACCTTGATGAAATCCTCCATCGTGACGAGGCCTTCCATAAACATCATCGATTGGACGCTGATCTGGGTCGTAACGCCCTGATTGGCGTAATTCTCCGCGCCGGCGATCTCGAGCGCTCCGGTATAAAAGCCCGCAGCCAGCGAATTATGCAGCTCCGGCCGCAGCAGCTGCTGCATCGAATACACATAGGTATCCGCTGTGATCGGCGTACCGTCATCCCATTTTGCATTCGGATTCAGGTCGATCGTATAGGCATAACCGGTTTCCGGACTGTCGGGAATAACGAATTCCGGATGTGTTTCCCGGATCTGGGCCGTAACGTCTACCGGTTCGGAAGCAGCCATCTCCGGAATAACGGCATAACTTGTAAAGGGATCTTTGCCTTCGACCGGATGCTGACTGTCATTATAGACAAGCCTGTACAGGCCGGCGCTCAGATATTCGCGGAAAGGATCTTCCGAATTGACGGAATTGCGGAAGGGATTCCAGTTGGTCGGAATCTGCGTCATAGCGGTGCGATAGGTATGAACACCTGCCTGCGCGTCCGGATTATCCGTTCCGGACTCTTCTGCACCGGACTCTTCTGCACCGGACTCCGTGCCGGAGATATCTGTCCCGGAAGCATCTGTGCCGGATGCGTCTTCTTCGCTGCCGGAAAGCTCGCCCGAACCTTCGGAACCGGAAAGTTCCGCAGCCGATTCATCCTTGGAAGCTTCCGCTCCGGAAAGATCCGCGGACTGTGAAGTCTGGCTGTTCCCGCTGCCATCACAGCCTCCCAGAACCATACTGAGCATTAGTATCACGGCAAGTAAAACTGCCGATGTTTTTTTCATTTATAGTCCTCCTGAATTCATTTCTCTTTCTTCTCTGTACAAATGTACAGATATAATAATTGTACCATATCTGCGCATTCTGTCAAGATTTGCTTATTTCGCAACATCCGCAACTATCCGCAGCTATGGCATCCATAGTCCGCAAATCCCACACATAGCCATCCGTAGCCCACGAACAACCCACACGCTAAAAAAGGCACCGCCGAAGCGATGCCTTGTACTCTGTACAATTGGGCTGCGCAGTTGAGTTGCTCGGCTGAACCGCGCAGTTGATCAGCCCAGAATCGCGGCCAGTGACTCTTCCGAAAGATAATCGCCGGAGAAATCACCGTCCGTGATAATCTGGTCGGACAGGTCCTTCTTATGCTCCTGCATCTCCAGAATTCTGTCCTCGATCGTATCTTTTGCGATCAGACGGTATACCGTGACCTTGTTCTGCTGACCGATGCGATACGCGCGGTCCGTAGCCTGCACTTCCGCGGCAAGATTCCACCACGGATCATACAGGACCACGATATCCGCGGCCGTCAGATTCAGTCCGACACCGCCCGCCTTCAGAGAAATCAGGAAGACCGGCGTTTCATCGAGATAAAAGCTGCGGACAAGCTCCGCCCTCTTCTCCTTGGAAACCGATCCGGTCAGCATATAGGAAGCGATGCCGAGCGCGTCCAGTCTGTTCTTCAGGATCTCCAGCATGCTGGTAAACTGCGAGAAAAGCAGGACTTTATGGTTGCTCCCGACCGCGTCGCTTACCAGATGAATGCAGGTATCCGTCTTAGCGGATCCCTCCGTGTAATTCTCATAGATCAGGGACGGATCACAGCAGAGCTGCCGCAGCCGCATCAGCTGCGCCAGGATCTGCAGCTTGTTCCGGCTGACGTCCATGCCGCGGATCTCCTCCCGCAGAGCGCTTGTCTGCAGATCATACAGTTTCCGCTGCTCTTCCTGCATGGCCGCGTAGACTTTTACCTCATCCTTATCCGGCAGATCCTTCAAGACATCCGTCTTGAGTCTGCGGAGCACAAAGGGACGGATCATGCTGCGCAGCCGTCTGGCGGCCGCCTCGTCCTTCTTGACCGTGATCGGAACCTCCAGCATATCGCGGAATCTGCTGTAATTATACAGCAAACCTTTCATCAGGTAGTCAAATATGCTCCACAGCTCGCTCAGTCTGTTTTCGACCGGTGTTCCGGTCAGCGCGAACCTTGTCTGCGAGCGGATTTTCTTGACGACTCTCGCCGACTGTGTCATGTAATTCTTGATCATCTGCGCTTCGTCGAGAATCTCATAACGGAAGACCGTGTTTTTATAGATATCGTAATCTCTCTTCAGCAGTTCATACGAAGTGATCAGAACACACCGCGGGATCTGTAAAGCGTTCTGGATCTCCTTCTCCCGTGCGGCCGCCGGTCCGCCGATCACATGACAGTTTACGGATGGCGCGAACCGCTTCAGCTCCGCTTCCCAGTTATAGATCAGAGAAGCCGGACAGACGATCAGGGAAGGACGCGGATTCTCTTTTTCTTCATATTCATAGGCCTCCAGAAGCGCAGCGGCTTCAATGGTCTTGCCAAGGCCCATGTCATCTGCAAGGATCCCTCCCAGTCCCAGGGAATCAAGCGTCCGCATCCATTGGTAGGCATCCCGCTGATAAGGCCGCAGATACCGTGCTGTCTCCGGAGGCAGGCTGAAGCTGTGTCCTCCGGGTCCGGCGGGCTGCAGCTTCCAGACATAGTTGGAGAAAGCCTCATTCCGGCTGACCTGGATCTCATTCTGCGATTCTCCGAGGACCGCCTGCAGATATGGCGCGCGGAAAAGCGGCAGCTGGATTGTGCCCTCCGCGAAATCGCTGCTGTTCAGGTTGAGTCCGTCCGCCAGTTCATTCAGCAGGGCAAGTGTCCCCTCCCGAAGCCGCATAAAAGAACCGTCCTTCAGACGCACGTAATGCTTTTTCTGCCGATACGTCTCCAACAGCCTTGTGACCTCCTCTGGCGGCAAATCTCCGGCTGTGATCGAAAGCTCCAGGATCCCTCCGCCAAAGTGCAGATACGCGCCAAGGCGCGGCGCCTTGCGGATTTCAAAGGGCAGCGCGTTACGGTCCAGGTAGACTTCGCCGACCTCCCGCAGCACAGTCTGTCCCTCATCCAGAAAGCGGTACAGCTCCTCATCTGTATAAATCCGGAATGCTCCGGCTTTACGGTCGATGTGCGGGAAATACTCCATCACTCTGTGGACCGCGACCGATTCGAGCCGTACATTGCGGTAGACCTTCCCGACCCGAACCGGATCAAATGCGTTGTAGGTCCGGTCCGCATATGCCGTCTCAACCTTTGCTGACAGCAGGAAATGCTCCTCCGCGTCGATATGGATCCGGACATGCCCTTCAGGGGGCTGGTATTCGTCGAAAATCTCCGCGTTCTGCAGCCGGAAATACTTTTTCAGCACAGGCAGTACGGAACTGACAAAAACCGGTATGCTGCCCTGCTGCAGTTCAATGCCTTCATCCTGAGCCTCAAATACGGTCTTCAGGAAATAAGTACAGTCCTGCGTGAAGGCTTTGCTGCAGCTGTAAAGTGTATCATTCTGCAGCACAAAAAGCCGGTCCGCGCCTTCCTCGTACTGGAATTTCTCCGTATAGATCCGAACAGATCCTTCTGCCTGCAGGAAAAGCACCCGCAGCTTGGGATCTTCTGTTTTTACTTTGCATTTTACGGGAATGTTATGGGAAAGCTGCAGTTCCGCTCCGTCCATACATTCCAAGAACTGCTCCAGTGCCTGCGGTGAGAGCGGCAGCGTACGCATCGGTTCTCCAAGGTCTCCCGATTCTCCCACACCTTCACTGACCACATCGGTTTTCTGTCCCCGAATGATCTGATACTCGCGCACCGTACGCTCCATAAAGCGGTACATTGTACGTCCGGATGGCGTCAGCGCACTGACATCGTGGATAAAGTCCAGCTTTTTACCATAGGAATACTTGACATGCCGTTCAAAACGTTTCAGAAAAGCGGCGATGTCCTTGATCAGATATTTGGTCGTGATTCCGATCCGGAATTCTACGGCTGACGTACCGGCCGGCACACCCGGATCTTTCCGGAATCCCGCGGGGATCAGGCAGGGAATGATATCGACATCTCCGGCACTTCCCCCGCGGAAATACTGTGCGTTTTCCCTTAAAGTGTATTCTTTCAGCAAATCCGTATCCGGATTCTTCATGTATTCCTCCGTAATGATTTAGTAACCTTCGCAATCATTCATGACGCAGCGCATCGATCGGGTTCAGATTCGCCGCTTTGATGGACGGCAGCAGGCCGAAAACAATACCTACTCCCATCGAGAACAGTACCGAAAGAATAATCGCGGGTACGCTGATCGCGACAGGTGTCTCCGAAACCCGGGAAACCACCTGCGCCAGCCCGATTCCCAGCACGACTCCCAGAATGCCGCCAAGACTCGTCAGTACCGCGGCTTCTGTCAGGAACTGTCCCATGATTCTCTTCTTACGGGCACCCAAAGCTTTCTTCAGGCCGATCTCGCGTGTTCTTTCGGAAACCGATACCAGCATGATATTCATAACGCCGATACCGCCGACGAGCAGCGAAATGCTCGCGATCCAGATCAGCTGGCGGTTGGTCGCCGCTGACAGATCCTGCAGGTTTTTCGCCTGCTGCAGGAGGTCCGGGCTCTTATATTTGATATTGGCATCCGAATTCTCCTTGATGCCGGCGGCCGTATTCAGGATCTCCGCGGTCTTGTTGCCGGCCTGCGTCATCGCCTCGGTACTGGAAGCTTTAAGCGCAACCATCTCCGGCTCGTCATAGCGATAGATCACCGGCCATGACTTAAGCGGGACAAAGACATGTCCGCCTCCGCCGGAAGAATATATATAATTGTAATAATCCATCTCTGTCTCGATCTCCGGTACATAGGCATCGTCCATCTGCACGACACCGACGATGACAAACGGTTCTCCGGAGATCTCAATCGTCAGCCCTACCGGATTCTGCCCGGAAAAAAGCTTCTCCACGGCTGTCGAGTCCAGGACCGCGACCTTATGCGTGCCGTCAAAATCCCGTCCGGAGAGCATTCTGCCCCGCACGGCATGGTAGGGATAGACTTTGGTATAGTTTTCGTCGATTCCGGTGACCTGCCCATTCTGCAGCGCGACCGCGCCATGATAGACGCCCTGATAGATGTTCCGCTGCTTCATGAGTGTCGCGGCATCGACTTCCGAAAGGTCATTGATCTGTTTCATCAGATCGTCCGAAACCGGCAGGAAAGACGCCGGAATCTGGGAATACTGCGGATCGATCGCGGCACTGCCCTCATACAGCTGTACCACGACCGCGTTATTGCCGGAGCCGATGATCTGATTCTTGATCTGATCATTGGTGCCTTTGATGGTCGAAACGATCGCGATAATCGCCGCGATTCCGATGATGATACCGAGCATCGTTAGCAGAGACCGCATCTTATGGGACCATATCCCGATAAAGGAAAGCCGGATATTCTCAAGCATGTCTGTTCTCCTCCCTTTCCTTACTGATACAGTACTTCTTCATAGACTGTCTTGACGCCCTCCTGCGCGGCTTTGCCGTAAGGGAAGGCCAGAAAGTCTTCTGTCGTGATCCCGCCCAGGATCTCGATATATTCGCCGTCATACATGCTCCGGCCGGTCTGGATGTACTTTTTGACAAGATATCCGTCCTGATCCGCCAGCACATAATAGGCTCCGTTTTCATCCCGGATATACATGGAAGGAATGCAGAACGTCGTACCGTCCTCTGGCTGGGCTGAGCCCATGGTAAGCTCCACGCCCTGTCCGTCTGTCAGTCCCGATTCCGAAGGAAACGCGATCATCATCTCATAATTGGAAACATTCGGATTCTGTGAATAGGAATAACCCATCGCGTTATCCACAGGATAATCTCCGATCTGCGCGACTACGCCCTCCAGCACTTCTCCCGTCATCCAGGATGTTGCCGTTACGGGATCCCCGACCTTGATCTTCTCCAGATCCAGCTCTGAAATCGTTGTCATTACATAGATTTCGTCGCCGCCGATGATCTGCACGACCGGTTCATTGTAGCTGCCGCCCATCGGGTCCACGCGGTTCACATGGCCGTTCACGATACTTCTGACCACAACGTTCTCCAGCTTCTCCCGGGTCTTTTCCAGATCAAGTTCTGCCATCTTCTGCGTGACTTCCATATCCTTGATCTCGACTTCCTTCTCACTGATCGCCTGGAGCAGCTCTTCTCTGGTCGGTCCGGTCGGCCCGATCGGATAATCCGGAATGAAAGGCTCCGGATCGTCCGGGATCAGCTCTTCGCTGGACTCGCTTGATTCGTCCGGATCGTCTTCTTTATACTGCAGATAAAGGTTGAAAATGCCGCCTTTCGCGAGCAGGACATTGAAATAGCTGTGATCGAGCTCCGCTTCTTCCAGAACGTCCTCTCCGACGATCGTAACAGACTGTACGTTGACATCCCGATCAATCATATTGATCGCAAGATTCATAGTCTTGGGAAGTACATTCTCCGCGACAGCCATCAGATAAGACTGCGGATCCAGCGGAATCTGATAGACACTGAGGTTGTAGACGCGGATCTGTTCGCTCTTCTCTATACCATCCGTAGAAAGATACCAGGAATACTCGATATCTCCGTCCTTCTTGTCATCTTCCCGTTTGTCAAAAACGAAATACACAGGTTCCTTCTGATCCAGATATCCTTCATAGAAGGTGCTGATCAGTTTGGTATTACGGCCGATCCAATAATGATAAGGATCCTTCTCTGTCCCTGTGCCCGCATAGGGCTTGCTGGCCGGATACAGAACCGGGATCGGTTTATCCTCTTTAGGCTCTTCATACTCCGCGGTCTTGCTGTATACGTTGGTAAAACGCATATTCTCGGCGCCGGACGCGGTGACGTTCAGCTTGCCGTCCTTGTTATCGGTGACCTTGACCGTCAGTGTATAGGTGTTTTCGTCATAAATGATGCTCTCATCGGTCTTGTCTCCCTGGGAGATCCTATAGACATAAGGCGAGCCGGAATAATGATCCTGATCATATGTCAGAGTGATGCTGAAATTACCCTTTGCGTCATTCGGAACCGATGCGATCAGCTTACCGTCCGCATCCGTGATCTGGATCACAAACTGCCCTTCCTGGAGCTCCTTCCCGACAAGACTGACACTACCCATAATTGTACAGCTGCCGAAAGCCGTGTACGGTTCAGGTTCAGAGGATTCTTCTTTGGAGGAATCGTCCTGCTTGGAGGAGTCGTCCTGCTTTGAGGAGTCGTCCTGCTTGGAGGAATCGTCCTGCTTAGAAGAGTCGTCCTGTT
>CACZPA010000061.1 GCA_902782895.1 uncultured Eubacteriales bacterium | reverse complement strand
GGACGGTAGCGGACGACGTTTGTCAGTTCGCTCATGCTCATGCCGAGACTCCAGGTCTGTCGGTTTCCTTCCGTAATCCCTACTCTGCGCAGACTCCGGGGTGCCAGCTGCCCTGCCGCCTCCACAGCGTCCAGGAAAAGCGCTGCCGTATCCGGATCGCAGCCGTACTTTTTCTGCAGGCGATCCCGCCAGTACAGCTGTTCTGTTTCCTCATCGCGATAAGGATTCCATGCATAACGGAACCATGTATCGTACCAGAGACGATCACGGATTATCTGCATCGTCCGGGGCTCGGTTTTATCGGCCGCATAAGGCCAGTCCCAGTAGAAAAGCGGGTACAGATGCAGGCTGTTACCTCCCAGCCTGTATGCACTTGCCTGCACGCAGTGCTGGATGAACCTCGGGGCCATATAACGGAACGGCTCCAGATCCGCCACAATATGCACGTTGATGATATGCGCGCCGCCAAGCGCGGAAAGCTGCTGATGCTCCTTCTGCCAGTTGCCGCGGGGTTCGTAGGTCGTCAGGCCCTCTCCGTTATATTTCCACATGGTATACAGATTATGATACAAGGGAAGCGCCTTATTCATGGCTTCCACCGGATCACAGTCATGTCCGCGCAGGATCAGCGGCGGCTCCTCGGTCAGTCCTGCCTCCCGGATACCATCCTTTACACCTGGAATAATTGTCTCGACAAACCACTGCGTCTTGGCCTCCAGACCGCGCAGCGCTTCGCCCAGACATACCATCAGGCCGATATGCGGATAGGAACGGATAAATGCGGCAATGGATTTGCGCGTATAGTCCGCGACCAGCGGATGAATGCTTGTCTGGTGGGGATCCAGCCCATGATAAACCGCGAATTCATACGGAATATGAATATTATAAAACTTCAGCACTACCCAGATGCCGCGGCGGTCGCACTCCTCTGTCAGCCACAAGAAGACCTCTCGGTTCTTCTCCAGTTCTTCTTCGGTGACTTCCAAGGCTTCCGGATACTCCGGAACCCGCACAAGGGACGCAAAAGGATGTCCGCTCCAGATATACAGCACGTTGCAGCGGTTCTCCACCATCATCTCCAGATAGTCCATCCACTGTTCTTTATCATAGAACCAGGGGAAACGGTCCGGCGTAATCGGATACTCGTACGTACGGCGAGGCGGTTCTATATGTGTTTTCTGCAGGCCGAGCACCGGTCCGCGCAGCTTAAAAGCAGGCTGGTCGGCAAAAGCAAGCTCCATGGGAACCTCGCCCTCCTTGCGGAAGCGATCGATCCACTCCAGACAGCCATAGAGACAGCCGGTATGATCCGTCCCCGCGATTACCGTCAGATGCGGAGATACGGTGGAAAGATAAAATCCCTCGGCTTTAGGCGGTTCTGTATGGTACAGCAGCAGTTCTTCCTGCTCAAGCCAGTTCAGAAACGCGCTTTCGTTCCGCACACCGACATAAAGCTTCTCACCCGGATACTCCCGGTACTCGGCATATTCTGTCAAAACCTGCGTCTCGACCTTATAGCCGGCTTCTTCCAGAGCGTTGGTGATTCTTTCCAGTCCGTATTGTACACGATTATTGCTCTCGTTATCTCTGAGGATCGTTACCCGTTTCATCGTTTATTCCTTCCCCGTAAAGTAGATTTCCGGTTCTTCCGCCGTCTGCAGCGGAGCGGACAGCTTGACCGTCACAATCGTGTCGGTTTCTACAGGCAGTCCTTCCGGGAATTCCCAGCTCAATGTATCCGCGTTCTGCGTGAAATCAACCGGTATCCCATGCACACTGACGCTGACAACAGGATTGTCTTCCGCACGGAAAGGCATACGGATCGGGCCGAGCTTCGCGAACGCATCCCGATCCAAGATATGGAAATAGACCGTTTTCTCCCGGAAAGTGGTGCCGAAAACCCGATCTACCGGCTGTACCGGACCGCCGCGGGTCCCATAGACCGCTTCCGCGTTTTCCCGCAGCCAGGCACCAAGCTCTCTTGCCCTGGCCGCCACATCCTCTGGAATGGATCCGTCCCCTCTGGGGCCGAAATTCAGCAGCAGATTACCGTCCCTCGTGATAACGTTTACAAGCATGGTGATCAGGCCTGCCAGCGGTGTCGGCGGGTCGTTGGGAATCCAGCCCCAGGACGATCCCGAGCAGATGCACATGCTCTTCTCCCACGGCACGGGTATGATATTGCCCTTTATCTCACGAGAACCTTCATCGCAATAAAAATCGCCTTCCCAGCCGGAGCGCGGATTGATCAGCATATCCGGATTATAGCTTCTGGCCATTGTATTCAGCTTTACCGGCTCCCAGAGCCAGGCCGCTGAAGTATCGCTCCCCTTATGCGCCAGCCAGGAACCGTCATACCACAGGATATCGACCTTTCCATAACGGCTGCACAGCTCTCTGACCTGGTCGTAGGCCTGCTGCTTCATCAGCCCTGCGCTCTCCGGCTTCCCTTCCGGATCAAAATAGCCCGGGAATCTCCAGTCCATATTCGAATAATAGATACCTGTGTACAGTCCGGCTTCACGGCAGGCATCGGTATATTCGCGTATGAAATCCCGATGTGCGGTGCTGTTCATGGATGTGAAGGATTTGTAGCTCCCGGGGCTGTCCCACAGCGCAAAGCCGTCATGATGGCGCGCTACCATCACCATATAGCGGGCTCCCATATCCTTGGCAAGGGACGCCCATTCCCTCATATCGCAGCCGCTTCCGTCAAAACGTTCCGTCAAAGCCTCATATTCCGCGTCCGGAATCTGCTCATTAAAACGCGCCCATTCTCCATGGCCGAGAATCGAATACAGTCCCCAGTGAATGAACATACCGACTTTGCAGTCTCTCCACCATTTTTTCTTGCTTGCGGGCAACGTAAGCTCCGGCGAACGCATCCCGCCAAGGCTTTTGAAATTCACATTTGACTTCAGCATGGAAGCAAGCTCCGCACCGGTCATCTGACGCGGCAATCCGGAATCCGACATATTTCTTTCCTCCGATTCTGTAAACTGATTTGAAAATACTCTATTTCTCTGTGTCTGTCAAGCGTCTATTGACTATTCGCGAATGGTGTGCTATTCTGACGGCGTTCTGCGTTTTGACTCTGCACTCTGTTGCCGCAGACATTTTATCGAAGAGGGGTTTCCATATGAGCGATTTCCTGGCCCGGTTTTCTGATCGTATATTTCGCCGCCGGATTCTGATGAGCGTCATAGGCGTTCTGATCTGCGGTCTTTCTGTTGGGCTGTTCAAAAGGGCGGCCTTCGGTGTTGATCCGTTTCAGTCGATGATGAGCGGTCTTGACGCCGTGATTCCGATCCCGTTCGGGACACTTTATATGATTGTCTGTGCTTTGCTGTTGACTTTCTCTTTGATTTTTGACCGGTCCAAGATCGGAATCGCTACATTTATCAATCTGTTCCTGCTGGGATATGTCGCAGAGTTTTCGCTCGGTCTGCTCACGAAATGGTTCCCGGAGCCCTCTGTATGGCTGCGGGCCATCTTTCTGATCCTGGGCATCGTGATTATGTGCCTCTCCTCTTCGTTCTACTTTACAGCGGATCTGGGCGTTTCGGTTTATGACGCGATCGCCCTTGTTCTCTCGGAAAAACAATCTAAAATCCCGTTCCGGGTGCTGCGGATCATGGCTGATTTTGTCTGCGTCCTGATCGGCGTTCTGCTGTGTCTCGCGGCGGGCTTCTCCTGGAAAGAAATCTTCGCTTCCGTCGGGATCGGTACGATCATCACGGCGTTCTTCATGGGGCCGCTGATCGACCTGTTCTGCCGCAAGATCGCGAAGCCGTTCCTTGATAAAGCACGCGCGGATTAAACAATTGCATTTAACTAAAAAAGCAGGACCTGAGAGTTGGCCTTTAAAATGAGACAACTCTCGGTCCTGCTTTTTATAGCTGAAATGTTGTGTATGGATCCGTGTGTGCTTTATAGGATTGTTTCCATGCCGACCTTGTAGGGACGCATACCGCAGGCTCCGTAGAAGCGCATCGCTTGCGGGTTGCAGCTCCATACGTTCAGTGTGATGTGATAGCAGCCCTGCTCCTTCGCGAACTGCTTGACGTACTCATACAGCTGTGTGCCGATATGCTGCCCGCGCGCGTTTTCATCCACACAAATATCGTCCACATAGAGTGTACGAATATCAGTGAGAACATGCGACTCTTTCTCCTGCTCAAAGACGCAGAACGCGTATCCGGCTACATGCGGTCCGTCTCCGTTATCCGTCTCAAAGACGAAGACGGGACGATTGTCATCAGCAAAGATCGTCCGAAGTTCCTCTGCTGTATACTTGGTTGCCGGTCCTTTGAAAAGGTCCGGCCGTCCGTTGTGATGGACCATGTCCACCTGGACAAGCAGCTTCAGCACATCCTCCGTATCTTCGGGTTGAGCCCTGCGGATCCTGCCCTTCGCGATTGTCAAATCTGTCACGGATTACTTCTTGGTGCTGTCGTACAGAGAGACCTTGTTGTCCTTGCAGAAAGCCGCCAGGTTCTCCTTGTAAAAATCAAACTTGTCCTTCTCCTTGCCCTTGAAAAACTCGATCGGCTTGCCCAGTCCGCGGATCGTCATGGAGATCTTCTCGGAATCCTTGCGGAACAGACCCTCTTTGCAAGGCTTAAACGCAACGCTGGTAATCTTGTCATACGTAATGTCACGGAGCACCGGCCGCTTACCGCTCTCATCCACGACCATCAGCTCTGTCTTATCAAATACGATCTTATCATGTTTCATGTCTATTCCTCCTGCCAGATCAAATAATAATATACCTTAATAAGTATATCACAGGAAAAACGAATACGCAACAAAAAAGGAAACTCTTTTGTGATTCTTTTGCGAAGCTTTTGAGAGGGTTGCATTCTTTTTTGTCGTCTTTAATCGACAATCTATCCCCGGCAGCATTTTCCGATGTCGGAGATCCGTCCCTCCTGGGTTCGAGATCCGTCCCCAATGTTTGCTCGAAAGCCTTACGGCGGTATATTTTTAAAAAACTTCGATTTGCACTGCCGGCAGTTCCATCTTCTGCCCGGATTTGAGGTACACGCGCTTCGAAAACCATCCATTTCTCAAGCAGTTGCAGCTCGAGGATCTGAACCCGGCGGTATATTTTGAAAAAAACGCGTTTTACACTGCCAAAACGAACACAAGCGGCAGTATATTTTTAAAAAAAGCCGATTTACACTGCCGGCAACCTTGCGTCAAGATCGGAAACGAGCACCAGCACAAAAGAATGCCGCCTCAGGCAAACCTGATCATCTCTCCGGCCGCCTGACGCAGACACGATCCAATCGCCTGCCGCAGAGATCATCCGACTCCAGACGACACAGAAATATAAAAACCCCCGGAACACAACGCTCCGGGGATTCCGTTTGTCAATCAGTAATTGTACTTCCTCTTGCGAGCCGCTTCAGACTTCTTCTTACGTCTTACGCTGGGCTTCTCGTAATGCTCTCTCTTACGAACTTCCTGCATAATGCCGGCCTTGGCACAGCTTCTCTTAAAGCGACGAAGGGCGCTGTCTAAAGACTCATTCTCCTTGACGATTACGTTCGACATATCTTCTCACCCCTCCCTCTGCTGCAAATGTGCATGCTTACAAATCAACTCAACATACCGAAACTATTATAACGGATATCCGGTGATCCGTCAAGTTGTTTTTTGAAAAAACTTCAACGACTCTCCGAGCCGTCTTTACAGAATCAGTCCTTCTTGGAGAAAAGACCTTTCTTTTTCTTGCTGCCTTTTTCCAGCAGATACTGATCATACTGATCCAGCTTGTCCTCGGCCAAGTCCTCTCCGACTACCGCGTCAGAAGGAGCCTTCTCCGGAGCGTCCTCTACGATCTTCTGTGTCAGATCGGGCTCTTTCTTCGCCAGAATCTGATCTCTGCGGACCGGAATGATGATGCCGCGGTTCACACCGAACTCAACCATTAGGTTATCATTGATAACGTTAACGACCTTGCCGTACATACCGTTATTGAGCAGAACCCAGTCACCTCCGGTAATCTCGTTCTGCATCTTGGCGGTCTCCTTCTGCTGCTTACGCTGCGGACGGATCATGACAAAGTAAAGAATCGCGAAGAAAGCGACATAGATCAGAATCAGCGGCAGCATGCTGCCCATCCCCGTTGTAGGTGTAGCTGCATCGAGCAACATATAGTTCATAATTATCCCCCTTAATTATCACAGTATGCTTATTATACACTCTCAAAGACCGATTTACAAGAGTTTAAACTGTTAATTTTCTGTGATGCTTTCTTCATCACGGCAGAAATGTGCGAACTTGGCGCCGGTAACCTTGACCAGATCCTCCGGATGCAAGGAAAGTGTCGTGCCCCTGCGGCCGCCGCTCAGATAGATAAGCTCCTCGATAGACGCATCCTCCTCGACAAAAACCGGGAAAGGCTTCTTCAGGCCGATCGGACTTACGCCGCCGCGCACATATCCGCTGACGGACTGAATCTCCTTGACGTGCAGCATTTCGATGGATTTTTCCCCGGCTGTCCTTGCCCCTGCCTTCAGATCGATTTCCTTCTCGACCGGCAGAACATAGCAGTAGATCGCCCCGCTTTTGCCGCGCGCCAGCAGCGTCTTGTAGGAAAGCTCCCGCGGCACTCCTGTCTGATCCGCCACATGGATCCCGTCGATGAATTCATCGCATTCATACGTGATCAGTCCGTATGAAATCCCCGCGCGGTCCAGGATCCGCATTGCGTTTGTTTTGAGTTCCTTACCCATTACAGCCCCAGCTCCTTATAGCCTTCCAGTCGCTCATCGGCAAAACTGTCATAGCAGTGCTCCTCGATCGCCTTGCGGGCACGTTCCATCAGATGATTGTAATAGTACAGATTATGCAGGACACACAGGCGCATGCCGAGCATTTCCTTTGCCTTCAGCAGATGGTGCAGATAAGCGCGGGAATACATGCGGCAGGTCGGGCAGTCACAGTCCTCGTCGATCGGACGATCATCCCGATCATACTTCGCGTTCCACAGATTCAGCTTGCCCCTGTCCGTATAGACATGCCCGTGCCGACCGTTACGCGCGGGCAGCACACAGTCGAAGAAGTCCACTCCGCGGCGGATTCCCTCCAGAATATTCGCCGGTGTCCCGACACCCATCAGATACGTCGGCTTGTTCTGCGGGAGCTCCGGTACAACCGAATCCAGAATCCGGTACATTTCCTCGTGCGTCTCGCCGACCGCAAGTCCGCCAATCGCGTATCCGTCCAGATCGAGAGTACGGATTTCTCTGGCATGCGCGATCCGGACGTCATCGAGGACGCCGCCCTGATTGATGCCGAAAAGCATCTGCTGCGGATTCAGTGTGTCCGGCAGGCCGTTCAAGCGGTCCATCTCCGTCTTGCAGCGGTAGAGCCAGCGTGTCGTCCGCGCTACGGAGTTTTCGATATAGCTGCGTTCCGCTTTGCTCGGAGGACATTCATCAAAAGCCATCGCGATCGTAGACGCCAGATGTGACTGAATCTGCATGCTCTCCTCCGGTCCCATGAAAATCTTATGACCATCGATATGGGACGCGAAGGTCACGCCTTCTTCTTTGATTTTGCCCCGCAGCGCGGTCAGTGAAAAGACCTGGAATCCGCCCGAATCCGTCAGAATCGGATGCCGCCAGTTCATGAAACGGCCAAGCCCGCCCATATCGCGGATCAGTTCATCACCGGTGCGTACGTGCAGATGATAGGTATTGGAAAGCTCGACCTGGCAGCCGATCTTCTCCAGATCCGCGCTGGATACCGCGCCTTTGATCGCGCCAACGGTTCCCACGTTCATAAAAACAGGAGTCTCGATATCTCCGTGTACCGTTGTCATATGCGCTCTTTTGGCTCTTCCGTCCGTTGTGATTAGAGTATACACAGTAAATCCTTTCTGTTATTTATTGAATTCACTATTGACAAGCTTGTACTGCCTCGTTATAATAAACTCGTACGTTTAGTTTTTCTAAACTATTTTTTTAGAAATGCAAAACACGACATATCTTGCAAGGAGGTCCTGACGCAATGGATATCGGCAAAAAGATCCGTGAACTCCGCATTCTCAATCAGCTGACACAGCAGGAGCTGGCTGATCGCTGTGAATTATCCAAGGGATTCATCTCACAGCTGGAGAATAATCTGACTTCCCCATCCATCGCGACCCTGACAGATCTGCTGCAGTGCCTCGGGACCAACCTGCGGGATTTCTTCAGCGACGAGCGGGATGACCAGATCGTCTTCCGCCAGAAGGACTATTTTGAGAAAAACGACGAAGACGAAGGTGTCCTGATCCGCTGGATCGTCCCCAATGCGCAGCGCAATATGATGGAGCCGATCTGGGTGCAGCTTGAGCCCGGCGCGCAGACCGAGACCGACGTCCCGCACGACGGCGAGGAATTCGGCTATTGCCTCTCCGGCACACTGCTGGTGACGATCGGTTCATCCTCCTATGCGGTCCATCGCGGCGAGACGTTCTACTATCGTCCCGATCAGCCGCATTACATCCGCAATAACGGATCTTCGCCGGCCCGCTTTATCTGGGTCACGACGCCTCCCAATTTCTGATCCGCGTCTTCCGAAAACCATCTCCCGGCCTGATCAGGCCGGGATTTTTATATGCCTTAATCGTCTGTCCGCAGGAATCCGGTTCAGATCTTCGCCGGATCCATCGCGAGCACCGCTCTCTCCCGGAAAGCGGACGCCGGCGGAATCGTACCGTTAACATTCTCCGCGAGCCAGTTCATGTTGAGGATTCCCTCATTATCCAGAAAGCTTCCGGACGGTACCTGCACATTGCCTTCATTATCGCGGATCTCGCCTTCGAAAATCAGCATCGACCGGTGATGCATCTGATGCCGCAGTGTCTCCGCAAGGCGTTTGGTCCGCTCCGGCAGAGATTCACTGTAAATGATATCGATCACATGGCTTGACATGCCCCACCAGTAATTGATCGCTTTGCCCGAACCGTCCTGATCGTCATAAGAACCGTTTTCGATGCTTTCGAGAATGTTCTCGTAGAAGATGCCCCAATTGAATACCGGCATCGCCAG